>NZ_KV802698.1:525889-547914 GCF_001810785.1 Streptococcus sp. HMSC073F11 | reverse complement strand
TTGCTTTCAATGCGTCATCGATGGCTTGTTTTGCTGCTGGTTTGGCTACCGGCGTTGGAGTCACCGAATCTACTGATATTGCCCCAGCGTTTTTAGCTTGAGTTACTGCATCGTTTGTTGTCGCGTTGTCGATCGCTTGTTTCGCTGCGTCGGCTTTGGCTTTCGCATCTTCCTTAGCTTTGGCTTTTTCTTCAGCCGTTAAATCGTTATTGGAATCAATCGCGTCATTCTTTGCTTTCAATGCGTCATCGATGGCTTGTTTTGCAGCTGGTTTGACTACCGGCGTTGGAGTCACCGAATCTACTGATGTTGCCCCAGCGTTTTTAGCTTGAGTTACTGCATCGTTTGTTGTCTCGTTGTCGATGGCTTGCTTTGCTACATCTGCTTTGGATTTTGCGTCTTCCTTAGCTTTGGATTTTTCTTCAGCAGTCAAATCGTTATTGGCATCAATCTCTGCTTCTTTTGCTTTTAACGCTTCATCAACTGCATTTTTTGCGTCAGTTTTCTTTTGGCTTGCTTGCGGATTAACGCTTTCTACATCAGCAACGCCTGTAGTTTTCGCATTATCTACTGTTGAGTTTGTTGTTGCAGTATCAATATTATTTTTAGCCGCTGTTGCTCTTGCTTGTGCATCTGCTTTTGCTGCTTCTTTTTCTTCAGTTGTTAAATCATTTCTTGCATCAAGTTGTGCTACTTTCGCTTTCAGCGCGTCTTCGATTGCTTTCTTAGCCGCTGGTTTCGCTACCGCTGTTGGCATTACTGAACTTACACTTGTTGTTCCTGCCGTTTGGGCTGAGTCCACTGCTACGTTTGTTGTTGCATTATCGATTGCTGTTTTTGCTGCATTCGCTTTTGCCTGTGCATCTGCTTTTGCTGCATTCTTCTCTTCTGTCGTTAAGTCGTCATTCGCATCGATGGCTGCTTCTTTCGCTCTTAAAGCTGAGTCAATAGCTGCTTTTGCCGTATTTTTCTTCGTTACTACAGGATTATCATTGCTAATCGCTGTTGTCCCAGATGTTTTGGCATTATCTAATGCTGCTTTTGTCGTTACCGAGTTATCATTAATTGCTGTTAAAGCTTTCGCCTTATCGGCATTAACTTTTTCGATTGCAGCTGCTTTTTCTTCTGCAGTTGCGTTTGTATTAGCATTAATCTCTGCAATTTTATCTTCAGCAGCCTTGTTAACCGCATCAATTGCAGGTTGTTTATTTAAACTTGTGAATTCTGATAAAGGTTTTGTATCAGTTGAACCATCTTTATAGGTCACAACAAGATTTCCATTAGCATCTTTTGTAATCGTAGAAATTCTTGTCGCCTGATTGTCTACAGCTTGTCCTCTCTTGCTAGTAAAATTAGCATCATCGTTAGTTTGAGAGTATTCGATTTTTACTTTTTCTTTAATTTTTTCAAATTCGTCAGCCGTAACATTCGCTGGATCTACTACACTAACTGTTCCTTCTGGAGTCTTAATATCATATTTAGTAGTTTGATTTTTTACAACAAATTCAACATAACCTTCAATTTTTTGACGTTCTGCAGGATTAGTAGTTGCATTAATTCTTCCGTTAAAAGGTGCACTTTCTCCATTGTTGTCATCTTTTGCAACGATAACACTTGTCCATTTTTTCCCAGCAGTTAAATTCGTTGTTCCAGTCATTTTAATGGTTGCTGTCTTCTTATCTTCAGAAACAGAACCCGCTCCGCTTGTTACTGCGCTATCAACAATATTCCCTACTGCTAAACCAAAACTAGTTGCATTATTATAGTTAATGTCACCAGGGCCACGAAGTTTTAGGTCCTTAATCTTAGACTCATCCGTTGCAGTAAATGTTAGGTCTGTCTCTTCTCCAGAATAGATATAAATATTTCTGTTCGCTTCGTTTGAATACGGTAGATTAACAACCGGCGGAACATTTTTTTGTACAATTTCACTTACTGGTTTTGTCTTCGTAGAACCATCTGTAAATGTCACAACGATATTATTCCCAACGATATTAACCGATTGAATAACATCCTCTGGGTGTTCTACTAAAGTTCCACGTCTATCAGCAAATCGTGCATCTTCGTTTGTTGTTGAATATTCTAATTGAATACTATCTTTGATTTTCTTTAAATCTTCTGCTGTAGGATTTGTCAAACTAGTTACAGAAATCTTTTCATCTGTAGGTTGAGATCTTAAGGCGTATTTTTTTGCTTGAGATTTTAATACTAAGTAGAAATATCCTGGATCCGTTATATCCATACCTTTTTTAAGATTTTCTCTACCTTGGTCATCAACTACTTGAACATAACGAGTACCAACATTAAGCGTTTGAGTCTCTTGTTTTGTATAATCTCTGTGTTTTTTCAGCACATCATTTGGACGACCTGTAATGACGATTTTCGCAGGATTTGCTTGACTCGCAGCTGATATTACACCTGCTGTTTCCGATCGATTTATTACGGTAGCAGTAAACCCGTATTGTATATCTAAATCATTTTCAGTCCCTGCTACATTAGCGAATCTCTGTCTCGATCCTTGCTTAATCGTTGCATAGCGAATTTTTCCAGTTTCAGAATAAACTGGAATTTCTAATGAAAAATGCTCTTCGTTATAGATATAGATTTTCTTCTCAGCTGGAATCGAGAACGTGAAATCTACCTTTGGATCTTGATTGACAGCTGCACGGAATGTTGTATCCTTTTCAATTTCACTTCCATTACGCGGATCATTGGCACCAGTATTTTCAATCGCATTTGATTCTGATGGTTTCTCAGTATTCTCAGCTTTGATACCAACTGTTTCTTTACCCTCAGTAGTATCTGTTGAAACAATTTCTTTTTTCTCAACCGGCTTATTTCGTAATTTTGAGTTAACAGCAGTAACCAGTTTTTGATAGGCACTCGTCAATTCTTCTTGACTGCTTGCGCTCGCTAAAGTTGCTTTGGCATTTGCTAACTCAGCAGCTAGACTCGCTACACTTTCCTCTGTCTTATTAGCGTAGGCTCCACTTGAAATCTTACCTTCAATTTTACCAATATAATTTGCAAGTTGACTTTTATCTAGTTCTGGTTTACTATTTTTCGGCTCACTGATTTTGGACTCACTCTGATTTTCAGTCTTATCCCCACCTTCTTGAGCCAACTCTACTTTACTAGAAGACTCTTCAGTTACTTTCAATTGATCCGCTGCAACTGCTCCATTTCCTAAAAACATTAAAAAGGCAGCAACCGCTACACTCGCTGCACCAAAACTATATTTACGAATGGAGAAACGCATGATCTTTTCTTTTCTCTGATTCTCAAGGGACTTATCAGAAAGCTTATTCTTCATTTATAATATTTCCTTTTCTCTCATCTATATACACATTATATCATATTGAATTTTATGCGTATTTACAAATTACTTTATATTTCATTTTATAATTTTTAAGCTATTTTTGCAAGTTGTTTGAACTAGAACAGAATCCATAAAACAAAGCGCAGACTGACATTTCATTTACTTTTTGAAAATCTATTTTCTAGTATTTTGGTTATAAATATATTCAATAATTATACTGGAAAATGAACATTTAAGAACTGCAAGAACATCAAAAAAGGTAGATCCAGTCAAGATCTACCTTTTTATCATTTTATGGCTATTAAATTACTCTTGATTATGCTTTAGTGAATAAATCACCAGCAAATCCATCTGATTTCTGCAAGAGTTGTTTGTAAACTTTTTCTTTGAGTGCAACTGTTTGGTTTGAATTACCCGCTTTAAGGTCATTTTCAACAGCTTTGTTGAACAATTCTTGGAGTCCTGCATAAGTTGAAATTTTCTGTCCGTCGATTTCAATTTCGACAAATCCTTTTTCTCCTTTAGCTTTGACTTCCTTGAACCATTCTTTCTTCCACTCTTCTAGTGTGTGGAATTTACCACCAGACACTTTCTCAATGATAAAGTCATCACCAAGACCCGGTCTACCAGCTGCTTTAGATTCTTGTTTATACTTGTTTGAAGCATATCCGACAAATCCATTGACATATCCGAAGTAACCCCACATACGGAATGTATTATGTTTGAACGAGATAGAACCTACAGCACTTTGACTTGTATTACCACCGTAAATTCCAGCCATCATACTTACAGTTTGATATGCCGTATCAAAACCTTCAGCACGATAATGTTTATTACCAGGCATATTATGCTTAGTCACGTAATTACCATCTACAAGGTCATCAATGCTTGTCAATTTCTTCTTGTTCTCCGCGTCATTTAGGTCACGAAGTAAATCCCATTGGTGTGGTTGTCCAACTAAACCATTTCTATCAGCTTTCTCACGCCATTTTTTGTCCATCTTCTTGAACCACTTGTTGTTGTCACCATCATTCTTCGCGATAACGGCATCCGCTTCTAAATGGTCGAGCATCATGAGCGCTTCATTATAGTTTTTCATGTAATGGTCGATAGCTTCTCTACTATCTAATTTATTTGGATCATAGTTGTACCATTGTTTACCATCGTTTTCACGTTTATAAGCCATGTTAAGACCTAGTGCACCGTAGTCACCATTCGAACTTGATACAGCTGGAGATTGTAACATTCCTTGAGCAAAGGCTTCAACGTCTGTACCCTCACGATGTCCCCAACCACCTAAGTAAGCCATACGGTCATTGATATGCGTTGTTTCATGAGTAAAGGCTGATGTACCAAAATCACTAATCATACTTGACCAAATATAGTACACGGCTTCTGAGTTTTGAGGTCTATCAAAGATATATGCGTATGCACCCATGCCATTATCACCGTGCCACTTACCAGTTGGACCATAGAACTCACGAATTGGAGCATAATCACCATTCTTCGTGTGACCCATTCTATCAACCCATCCACCTGGCGCACCATGGTTATCCCAGATAGCCGATGGAACCATGTTTTCAGATTTCAACAACTGATTACGTACATTATCAGCCGCCAAGCGAGACCAGAAGTCTAAGTAGTTGATTTGTTCTTGTGCACGTAAGTCGATTTCTTTCTTGAATGCTTCACGTTCAGCTTCTGTATTCTTACCATATTTCTCAAACGCACTAAATGCTAGTGTATTGTATGTTGAAATCAAGAACATATGAGCTTTCTTCGTATTAAGAAGTGGTAGGATATAACGTCCATGCTCACCGTTATTAAGGTTTTCATACAAATGATATTTTTTATTAGCAAACGCAGGGTTTGAGGATTGCTTCTCAACAATATAGTTAGTATTTGATACAGCCTTCTTATACCAAACATTCATATCAGTATCTTCTGTAAACAACTTCATATTATATGTTAAAAAGTCATTTAAGTTACCTTTACCTGTTGCTCCCGCAATCACATCACGATAAGCATCTTGAGTTCGGTCACCTTTTAAGTTTTTCTCACTAGAACCAATTTGAATCAATCTATCGATAACACTAACATTCTTACCATAGAAATCAGGTTTGAACATCATAAGGTCTTTAATACTCATATCATTGTATTTAAATCCATAATAACGATTTAAATAAGTAAGAGCCATCATTATTTTAGCTTTGGTATCTTCTACTTTTTTAAGAAGAGCTTTCATGGCTGCTTCGTCACCGTTTAATTGATGGTCTTCGTTTTCGACTAAAGCTTTGACTAATTTATCTAAATTAGCTTTCGTTTCTTCAAAGCTTTCTTCAAGGAACAAGTTACGAATGTAGTTGTTCTTATGATTTTCACTATTCTCAGCTGGTTTATTACGTTTATCCATTAAGTCACGAACTTCTTGTGAAATTAATTGAACACTATCTAATTTCGTTTTAATCTCACTGATTAGTTGAGTACGGTCTTTAACTACCATATTTGGTGTGTAAACTACATCACCTAAATCTGTAATATCGTATTCTTTTACTTGTTCTACGTTTGACGTAGCTTTAGCTGATACAGGTTTTTCTTCTTTCGTACCATCAGCGTAATGAATCATAATATGATCAACATCAGATAAGTCCGTTACAAATTGTCCATCTTTCATACCTGTTACAGATAATACTTCTGTAGTTAGTAATTTAGAGCCTTCAGTAATTTTATTTCCTTGATTGATAATCCACTCTTTATTGTAGAATGGTTGAAGTTTCTCAATATTACGGTATGCAAGTTCACGATCTGCATTATAATCTTGAATCTCTTTATAAGTATCAGATTTTGGTTTAACTTGGTTTAGTTTATCTTCCACAAGTGGAGCAATTTCGAATTTATCAGCTGTAATTCCGAATGATTCTATTTTTTTGTTAGCTTCTTCTAAGCTGATTTCTTGGATTCGATTACTACGAGAATATTTGAATGAACGTTTTCCTTCACTCACACCTGTAACAACATAGTTTCTATCAATCCAATTATTTGTAAAGTATCCATCATCATCAACAAGATCTTTGGAACCATAGAATTCCTCACCATTTTCAACTTTCATCATTGTAACAGTATCAAGAACTCGACCCCATGGATAGTTTTTACTAATGAAACCACCAACTTCAACAGGCGTTTTTACCTTAATAGTTCCTTTAACGACAGATTGGCTAGTAAATGCATATTTGTTAACCCCATTTCCATCGTAACCATTATCTGTTCTAGCAACAAGACCACCAATACGAGCTTTATTTGCTACAATATCAGCATCAACATAGGCTTTTTTAATATTCCCTTTCCAAACTTCTCCAGAAATACCGCCCATATCCCAGCCTTTATCGCCAACACCAGTAACTTTACCAACAAAGGCAACATTTTGTAATAAACCACCAACGTCCACTTTGTTTACAATACCGGCAATACCATCTTTACCAAGGATGCTACCAGTTACCTTAACATTTTCAACTGTGGCATTTTTAGCTACTCTTGATAGTGCTGAAATATTTTCAACCCAAGGCATATTAATATTAACATTACCTAAATTAATGTTATTAATTGTACCACCTTCGACATTATCAAATAACTGACGAGCCATATTGTGAATTGTATAATGTTTTCCATCGACACTTGTTAAAGTTCCGCTGAATTTACCAGGTACATATTGTTTATTTGGAGTTGGTACGTTAGCAGCATTAAGGTCTGCACCAAGTTTAAAAGTACCACTTAGGTTAGCTTTCATTGCTGTTACCAAGTCATTAAAACTATAATATACATCACCTTCGTGTGCTTTTTGTTTTTCAAAGTAATGAACATACTCTTCACTGAAAGTATCATCTGCTCTACGTTGAACTAAGTCTGGAGCTTTCGCTACAACTTTGTACAATGTTTTCCCATCAACAACAACTTCTTCAACAGAACTTACTGCAAGTCTTGTTGTCTTATTATCATGCGTTGTTACACGTAAATATAATGGAGCAACATCTGTTGGCTTTTCAGTTAATAAGCTCTTATCTGTTTCGTTTCCTTCAGCATCTACACTCATCAAACTTGTTTCTTTGATGTTCTTGATTTCAACTTTTTTGAGGTCTAACTGAATTTGTTTATCTTCTAATTTCTCAGTTTCTTCGCCTTCTCCACGATCATAAACCATCGTAGTAGATAGAGTGTATCCTTGATAATATTTCAATTTATCTAAAGTCGCGTTTAAATTATTTTCAGATACCGTTACTTCTTTTACAAGTTGTCCATCTTTATCTTTCAACGCTAATTTGATTGATTTGATTTCTACTCCAGCTGGTTTATTTAATGTATAACTAGCTGTTGCGCTCTTCTTCAAAACATCTTTTTCAGTATTTGCCCATTGTAAGGTTGGTTTTTCTAACCCTTTTGTACCTTTTTTAATAATTTTATCTTGAGGTTGTAAGATAACTTTTTCTTCTACTGTTGGAGCATCGCTTGTTTTTTCTCCGCGAATTGTTTTATACGTTTCAATAATTTGTTTCTTACCGTCTACACCTTCTTGAGCAACTGTAGTTGTTCCACGTTTTAAAGTATCATCCTCTTCTGTTTTTGTTTCAAAAGGAATGACTTCTTCTCTTGTTTCAACTTTTGTTCCTTCAATTGGTTTTGTTCCTTTTTTAACGACTTTAGAAACGGCAGGAGTTTTCACTTCTGTAGTTGTAGAAAGAACTTTATCTGTCTCTACACCTTCCACTGTTTCATAAGTTGTTTTCGTAACTTGAACTCCTTTAGTACCTTGACGTTCAACTACTGCTTCATCCACATATTTTGTGTCATCAGGAACTACTTCTGTTGTGAAATCTAGTTCACTTTCAGTAGACTTTTCAACTGTACCAGTTGTTACTTTATATTCTGGATTTGCTGGTTGCTCTGTAGCTTGACCTTCTTTTCCTAGTTCTTGTGTTCCCTTAGTTGAAACTGCTTCTGTATATTCAGGAAGTTCTTGCTGTACTAAAGCTTGACCTTCCTCTTGAGTTCCTTTGGCTTCTACTGGAGCTTCTGGTAATTCTGGCTGCGTTAAGGATTGGCCTGCCTTACCTTCTTCTTGTGTACCTTTAGCTACTTGGTGACTTGGTTCGGCTTGTGGTGCTGGAGTTGGGGCAGGTTGCACCTCTTTCTTAGTTCCGACTGCAATGACTTGCGACACAGGATTTTGAACTACTTGGTCTTCGATGACTTCTCTAACTTCTTGACCGTTGACCATCGAAACTTTGCTTACAAGGCGACGCTGACCATTTACTCCAGCTGCGACGATACGAGTCTGTCCTTCTGCTAGATTCGCATCTGGATTTGTGACTGTTTCAAACGGAATCTCCACCAAGCTCTCTTCCTGTCTTGTCTGAGGTTTCTCAGAAACTGGTTTTTCTTCAACCGCAGGAGCAACTGGAGTTTCTACTACAGGTTTTTCAACGACAGTTTCCGGAGCAACAGCAGGTCTTTCTTGAACGACTTCTGTTTTCTCGATTTCTTTTGAACTTTGCTTTTCTACTGGCAACTGAGGCTGTTCAGCTGAAACTGGTCTTGATGGATGGAGTTCTGCTTCCTTAAAGTATCCAATGTATTCATAGCCATCAATGTAGATAATCCCTTCAGCTAAGCCTTCATGTGTAGAGGCTGAAATAGTTTGGTTATAAGAAAGTAATTCTTTATTTTCAAACGCAAATGTCCCATAAGGTACAAAAGTGCTAGCTCCTAAAGAACCAATCAAGAGAACACCTAGAACCTCTTTGCGACCTTTTTTGGACACCAAAAAGACTGCTAGAGAAGCCGTTGCCAATCCAAGACCTGCCAAAGCAAGCTCCTTACTTCCTGTGTATGGAAGTTGTTGACTGTTAGTCTCCTTCTTGCGATAAACTACATAAATAATATCTTCATCTTGAAATTCTGTAGGAACCTCATGGTGAATCAAGGCTTTTTCAGACTCGGTTAATTCCTGCTCCGCCAGATAACGGTAATGCACAGTATGAACACCACCAATTTCATTTGCTTGCACCTTATCTACTAAAAGGGTACTGGCACCAAAAAGGAAGGCCCCGATAGCTACAGGACCTACCCCAACAGTGAGCTTACGAATCGAATATTTGGTAATTTTTTCTAGTTGTTGTTTTGTCTTTTTCATTCTCACGACTTTCTGATAGAATCTTCTGGATAATGCGCACGCGCACCTCCGATTAGTTTGGGACGACTTGCAAGAGCCGTTACATGGGCATGCCCAATTTCACGCAGTGCAGGGCGAATTGGTACTTGAACATGCTTAACATGCATGCCAATCGCAGTATCTCCGATATCCAATCCAGCATGGGCCTTGATAAATTCAACCTCAACTGGATCCTGCATAAACTTGAAGGCTGCCAACTGACCCGAACCTCCTGCATGAAGTGTAGGAAGGACACTGACGATTTCAAGACCAAACTGCTCTGCCACCTGACGTTCAACGACGAGGGCTCGATTGACATGTTCACAACCTTGAACAGCTAGATGAATTCCTTTTTCCTCTAGGATATCTAGGATGGTCTTCACGATGATTTCACCAATTTCTTGGCTGGATTCCTTGCCAATCTGACCACCTATCACCTCACTAGAAGAAAGGCCCAAAACAAAGATAGCCCCTTGCTTCAAATTAGCCTTGTCTATTATATCTTCTACAATCTGGCTTGTTGCTCTTTGAATGTCTTTTTTCTTCATACTTGATACCTCTTTTGTCACTATCTATCATATCTTTTTTTACTGATTTTATCAAGGCCAACTAATCATTCTGATTTTTAAAAGCAAAACTCCCAGAATAGACTGGGAGTTAGCTAATTTCTATTTTATTAATGTATATTTCAACCGTCGTCCCTTTTGAGGGTACAGAATTGATCTTCATCTGGTAATTGTCTCCAAAATGAAGTTTGAGCCGTTGGTCAACATTTTGAAGGCCAACTCCCCCACGTTTGAGCTGACTTTGACTGCTATCGCCAGGATTTTGGAAACCAACGCCATCATCCTCAATGCGGATGACAAGCCCTGTATCCTGTTTCTGAACAGAAACTTTAATATGTCCCTGACCTTCCTTTTCCTTAATGCCATGGTAAAGAGCATTTTCTACCAAGGGTTGTAACACCAACTTGGGCAAGACTAGCTTATCAAAAGTAGAATCTTCATTAATCTCATAGTTCAACTTATCCCCATAGCGTTGCTTTTGGATAAAGAGGTACTGGCGGACATGATTGATTTCATCAGAAAGAGAAATCAAATCCTTGCCTTGATTGAGCGCCAAGCGGAAATAGGTTGCCAAAGACTTGGTCACCTGAACCACTCGCTGACTATCCTGAAACTCAGCCATCCAGATAATAGTGTCCAAAGTATTATAGAGGAAATGGGGGTTAATCTGGCTTGATAAAGCTTGAAGTTGGTACTGACGGGTCGTTTCTTCCTGCCTGCGAATATCTGCCATCAACTGATCAATCTGATCCAACATGGCATTGAACTGACGAGTCACTTCTCTCAGTTCATGGGCACCAGTTTCCTTGGCACGAAGATTCTGATTACCAGAAGCAATCTCCAGCATGGTTTCTCTCAAGTCATTCAGAGGAGCAATCCAGCGTTTAAGACTAAGCCACACCAAGCAGAGACAGGCAAGAAGAGATGTGAAACTAGCCCCAAGCAAGGTCCACATGAGTTGACTCCTAACCCGGTCTAACTTCTCCAACGAAGACACGCCAAGCACCGTCCAATCAGTTCCTGCTATCTTTTCCTGACTGACGTAGGACTTGTGATCTGGAGTATAGCCCTGCCCTGTATCAATATAGGGTTTCATGGCCTCCATTTCGCTAGACGAACTATAAACTGTGTGTTGAGGATGGTAAACAAATTCATGGTTTTCATTGATGATAAAGGCAAAACCCTGCTGACCCAACTGAAGTTGATTTAGATAGGCTTCCAGAGTTTCGTAGGAAATATCCAAGCGAAGCACGCCAAGATTGCCCCCCTTTGCATCAAGAAGTTCTTGGGTGACAGAAATGACCCACTGACTATCTGATTTACGAGCTGGAGTCAAAACGGGCATGGCTCCCTGATGAATAGCCTTTTGATACCAATCCTCAGCCATCATATCAGAAGAAGTTTTCATCTGCACACTGTCATCTGTAGAAATGACCTGACCGGATTTAGTCACAAGCACAACAGTTTTCAAGTCCTGGTCTGCCTTCAAGATAGTCAAAAATAGATCTCGAATTCCCTTGACCTTGTCTTGACTGGGATTCTCAGAATAGGCTAGGACATCTGCCTGCTGGGTCAAACTAGTCGAGGTGGTTTCTAATTTTTTGATATAAGACTGGATAAAGTGGCTAGTCTGACTGATAGTCGTTTGGCTATTGCCCTCAATAGTAGCCTCAATGGCTGAAGAACTAGATTGATAGTAGAAAGTCCCAACCAGAGCTAGGAGAATGAGAAAGACCAGAAAGATGGAAATAACCATTCTGACTAGGAGAGAAGAACGCTTCATCGACCTTCCCCCTTCTTAAACTGACGAGGTGTCACACCTGCAATCTGTTTAAAACGTTGGGTAAAATAGTTCATATCTTCAAAACCAACCTTCTCTGCTATCTCATAAATCTTCAGATTTGTAGTTAAAAGCAAGAGCTTGGCTTGTTTGACACGTTCTCTCACCAGATAATCCTGAAAAGGCATGCCCAATTCTTTCTTAATCAAAGAACTCAGATAAGTCGGGCTAAAGCCCAAGTCACTAGCCAAAGACTTTAAACTAAACTGGTTATCAGCCAGATGAGACTGGATTTTCTGAGCCATATTTCCCTCAAACTTATCAGTCAATAGATCTTGTAATTGCTCTTCCTTTTCTTCCTTATCCAACTTTTGCTTGATTTTCCCCAACATTTCCTCAATATCCTGACGAGAAAAGGGCTTAAGCAGGTAGTCATCCACACCGAGTTTGACAGCAGACAAGGCATAATCAAAATCATCGTAGCCTGTCAAAAAAACTAGATGAACCTGAGGATAGGTTTCTCGGACCAGACTGGCCAACTGGATGCCATTTAGCTGAGGCATGTTGATATCAGTTAAAATGATATCTGGCACCTGCTTTTGTATCAATTCCCAAGCCTGCCTTCCATTTTCAGCCTGACCGATGATTTCCATATCATAGGCTGCTACATTGACCAGCTTGGTCAAACCTTGCCTTACCAGATATTCATCTTCTACGATTAAGATTTTATAGGTCATGCTTCTCTCCTTTGCCAGTTACTAGTATCAGTATAGCAAAATTCTCCTCTAACTGCTTAGGAAAGCCCTCTTAATCAACATAATCTAGTAAATAAGCATAGCCTTTTTCTTCCATTTGATCTTTGGGAATAAAGCGGATAGAGAGACTATTAATACAGTAGCGCAAGCCACCCTTGTCTTGAGGCCCATCTGTAAAGACATGGCCAAGGTGAGAATCTCCGACTCGGCTTCTCACTTCCATGCGTGTCATATTGTAAGATTTATCTTCCTTGTAAGTGGCAACATCTGGACTGATTGGCTGGGTGAAACTAGGCCAGCCGCAACCAGACTCGAACTTGTCCTTTGATGAAAAGAGAGGTTCGCCAGTTGCCACATCTACATAGATACCAGATTCAAATTTATCCCAGTAACGGTTTGAGAAAGCACGTTCTGTTTGATTTTTCTGGGTAACTGCATACTCCTCAGGTGACAGGGTCTTTTTCAATTCCTCATCGCTTGGTTTGGGATATTTGCTGGCATCGATGACGGGATAGGCAGCCTGATTGACATTGATATGACAGTAGCCATTTGGATTTTTCTTGAGGTAGTCTTGGTGATAATCTTCCGCCACCACAAAATTCTTCAAGTTTTCCTTTTCAACTGCCAGAGGTTGATCGTATTTCTTAGCAACTTCATCAAAGACTTGGTTGATTACTTCCAAATCCTTTTCATCTGTGTAATAAACGCCGGTACGATACTGGGTCCCCACATCATTTCCTTGTTTATTTTTGCTGGTTGGATTGATAATGCGGAAGTAATGAAGCAGGATTTCCTTGAGGGAAATTTGATTAGCATCATAGGTGACATGGACAGTCTCCGCATGACCTGTTTGATTGATCAATTCGTACTTGGTTGTTTCCCCTCTACCATTTGCATAGCCTGAAACGGCATCTGTCACTCCAGGAACGCGTGAGAAGTATTCCTCCACTCCCCAGAAACATCCCCCAGCTAGATAAATTTCGTGCAAGTCTGCGTCGTTACTCACTTCTGTTTTTTTCACTGTTTTTCCTCCTTGGCTAACGGATGCTTTCTCGATTTGCGAGCTATTTGTCTGCCCTGCATTTCGCATCAATAGGAAATAGAAACCGGTTATGGCTAGGAGAATGACCCCTGCCAAGACAAACAATTTTACTTTATCATTCATAGCCTTTCTCTACCCCATTTCTTTCAATTCTTTCAAAATCATATCCTTATCCATAAAACCTGGTTGCGTTTTGACCAGCTTGCCTTCCTTGTCTATAAAGGCTTGAGTCGGATAAGAACGGACACCATAACTTTCCAAGAGTTTACCTGATGGATCAATTAAAACTGGAAAATTTTTATAATCCAATCCCTTGTACCAATTCTTAAAGTCCGCTTCTGCTTGTTCACCTTTGTGTCCAGGAGAGACCACTGTCAAAACTACATAGTCATCACCAGCATCCTTAGCGATTTCATCCGTATCTGGAAGGCTAGCTAGACAGATGGAACACCAAGAAGCCCAGAATTTAAGATAGACTTTCTTGCCCTTGTAATCAGATAAACGATAGGTCTTACCATCTACTCCCATCAGTTCAAAATCAGCGACTTCCTGACCTTTAGTCGCAGTTTTCGAACTAACTTGTTCTGTTTTGGATTGCTCCTTCATAGTAGACTCGTCTGACATGTTTTTAGTCGAACAGGCTGCCAAGCAACAAATTGAGCCTACTCCAAGGAGACATGTTTGCCATTTTTTCATTTCTTTTTCCTCTCTATTCAAATAATGTAGTCAAAATGGAAGCATTTCCCAAAAGCACCAAAATTCCCATGACGATAATGAGGAAACCACCCACTTTTTTGAGGGTCCCGAGGTAGGGATGCAGTTTTCGGAAATGTTTCAAAACATAGCTGGAGGCGAGAGCTAGAACCAAAAATGGTAGCGCCAAACCCAGCGTGTAAACCAACATGAGACCAGCACCCTGCCAAGCTCCTGAACCACCTGAAGCCGCCAAGGCTAAAACAGAGCCCAGAACTGGCCCTACACACGGCGTCCAAGCAAAACTAAAGGTTAACCCCAGTAAAAATGCCTGACTATAGCCGTTACCCTTTTGCCCCTGTCTCTTTAATTGTAGCCTTCTTTCCTTGTAAAGTCCCTGCAAATGTAAGACTTCCATCTGGTGCAAGCCCAAGAGAATGATAACCGCACCCGTCAACATACTGAAACCAAGAAGCATACAGCAAATTGCCTAAAAAACCAGCTCCATAACCCAGTAAGATAAAGATAAAAGAAATCCCCGCTATAAAGGCCAAAGTTCGCAATAAACTAACAAGTGAGATTGAAAATTTTCCACTAGAAGCCTGAGCATCATTCTTATAATCCAACAAGACCCCCGCATAGACTGGCAACAAGGGTAAAATACAAGGAGAAAAGAAGGAAAGAATTCCAGCAAGAAAAACACTAATAAAAAAGATTACATTGTCCATTGCCTTCCTCCATTCTTTGATTTGATATGTCTATTATAATTCCCAACTCTAAGAAAAAACAGGGACAATGATAGGGAAAAATAGGAATTTAATCAGTTTATTTAGAAATCTTGCACAAAAAAAGCCAGACAAGGTCTGACTTTGATAGAAACAGCAAAGAGAATCACCTGTCTTCCCTGCTTATCTGGTAATAAATAAGGTCCGCAACGTAGTCTTTTCTCTCCACACCATTGGCAATGGTTTTTAGATAAGACATTCCCGCTTTTTCCATCACACGGCCTGAAGCTAGGTTGAGACTAGCGTAACGAGCTCTGACTTTTTGAAAGCCTGCTTGAGTAAAACAGAAGTCTAGCACAGCTTTCAAGGCCTCTGTCATCATACCTCGGCCCCAAAAGTTTTTTCCTAAAACATACCCAATTTCACAACTTAAATCTTCCTCGTGCATTTCAACGATGCTGATATCTCCTATCACATGCTCAGGATCTTCTTTGAGACAAATGGCCCATTTGTAATAGTTGGGATTGGTATAGGATGCAACCCAATTTCGAATCGAGTTCCGAGTCGCTTCAACATCAGGATGAGGATCCCAGGTAACATAGATTAGATTCTCAGCAGACGAAGCCCAATTTTGAAACATGGCTTCCGCATCACTCTCCACAAATCTTCTCAAGATTAAACGTTCTGTCTGTAATATTTGCGTACCGATTGCTTTCATAATGTTACCTCGCTTTCTAAGCTTAAGGCTCAAGCTAAAAAGGTTCAACAGAACCTTCCTCGCCTATTTATTTCTAGACTCAGGGTAAAAAGACTATACTCAGTAACAGCTAGAAAACAAGTTTTTCATCTAGTTACTTGACGCAGTCGCTGTCTGGTTTGAAATGCGCTTTACCAAGCTTTTTCAACCCTAGTCATCGTTGCGGGGGTGAGACAAGGAAAATCGAACTCTTCGAGTTACCGAATCTTCTCTCACTTTTTTATTTCAAGGTGAGAGGCTAAAAAGGTCCACAGGACCTTCTTCGCTTTCTCATTTCTAGGCTCAGGGTAAAAACCTCCACTGGAGGTTATTCTTGCTCTCGAGTTTCAAGGCAAGAAGCTAAAAAGGTCCCCCGGACCTTTTTACTCCCAAAAGTGATCAAAGACGGTGATTGGTAGGTGGCGTTTGTGTTGGCCTTTATGCCACCAGTTTTCGATAGTCGCTTGGGCTTCTGGGCTGATTGTTTTTCCTTCTAGGTAGTCATCAATCTCTTCATAAGTGACTCCCAAGGCTACTTCGTCTGCAATACCTGGTTTGTCTTCTTCTAGGTCTGCTGTTGGGATTTTTTCATAAAGGGCTGGGTCTGCACCAAGCTCCTTCAAGAGTTGTTTTCCTTGACGTTTATTGAGGCGGTAAAGAGGGAGAATATCTGCACCACCGTCACCAAACTTGGTAAAAAAGCCTGTGATATTTTCCGCAGCATGGTCTGTTCCAATGACAGCTCCACTATGGGCACCCGCAAGGGCATATTGGGCAATCATACGACTACGAGCCTTGATATTTCCCTTGTTAAAGTCTGAAACAGGACTTCCTGTCGCTTCGACTGCAGCTGTCATGGCATCAGCTGATTCCTTGATATTCACAACAAAACTGACATCTGGCTGGATGAAAGCAAGGGCTTTTTGAGCATCTGCCTCATCTGCTTGCACGCCATAGGGCAGGCGGACAGCGATAAATTGGTAGCTGTCATCTCCTGTCTCTGCTCGCATTTCTTCCATAGCTAATTGCGCCAAGCGCCCTGCTAAGGTTGAGTCTTGTCCTCCAGAAATCCCTAGTACAAAAGTTTTAAGGAAGGGGTGTTTTTTCAAGTATCTCTTTAAGAAATCAATCGAACGACGGATTTCTTCCTGAGCGTCAATCACTGGCTTGACACCCAGTTGCTGGATAATGGTCTCTTGCAAACTCATTCTTCTTCTCCTTCACCAAGAGCTTCCTTGCGCATCTTGTCAATCAAGTCCATTTTGTCCTGCCAGATATCACGCGCCAAGTCCACTGGATAGTGCTGCGGATTGAGCACGCGTTTGTACTCATCCCAAAGTTTGTCAAATTCTTTGCGAGCATAGGACTGAATCTCAGTCAAACTAGGCAAGTTGTAAACTAATGTTCCTGCTTTGAAAATATCCACCAAGAGAGGAACGGCATCAAAATTTCGAACGGTCTTTTTGATGTAGGTATAAGTTGGATGGAACATTTTGATTTCCGTCATGTCACTCACATCCACACCATCATAAGTAATGTAGTCACCTTCTGACTTGCCTTTTTCACGACTGGTAATGCGCCATACCTGCTTCTTACCTGGCGTAGACACTTTTTCCGCATTATTAGACAGTTTGATGGTATTGCGCATCTGACCACTCTCATCTTCGATAGCCACAATCTTATAAACTGCCCCAAGAGCTGGCTGATCATAGGCTGTAATCAGCTTGGTTCCCACACCCCAAACATCAATCTTGGCCTTTTGCATCTTGAGGTTGAGGATAGTATTTTCATCCAAATCATTAGAAGCATAGATCTTAGCCTCTGTGAATCCAGCCTCGTCTAGTTGCTGACGGACTTTCTTGGAAATGTAGGCAATATCCCCAGAGTCAATCCGCACACCCATAAAGTTAATCTGATCACCCAGTTCACGCGCCACCTGAATAGCAGCTGGCACACCGATGCGAAGCGTATCATAGGTATCTACTAAAAATACACAGTCACGATGGGTTGACGCATAAGCCTTGAAGGCTTCATAGTCGTTTCCATAAACCTGTACCAAGGCATGGGCATGAGTCCCCAATACTGGAATACCAAAGAGTTTCCCTGCTCGCACATTGCTAGTTCCGTTGGCTCCACCAATCACCGCTGCTCGTGTTCCCCAAATAGCCGCATCCATTTCTTGTGCACGACGTGTCCCGAACTCCATCAAGGGTTCATCTTCAATAACCGAACGAATACGTGCCGCCTTAGTCGCTATCAAGGTTTGAAAGTTAACGATGTTTAAAAGAGCAGTTTCAACCAATTGACATTGGGCTAGAGGGCCTTCCACCTGCACAATCGGCTCATTAGCAAAAACCAAGTCCCCTTCCTGGGCAGAACGAACCGTCAACTCCAACTCGAGATTGCGGAGGTAGTCTAAGAACGCACCGTGATAGCCAAGCGACTCCAAGTAGGCAATATCGCTATCTGAAAAGCGCAGGTCTTCAAGATAACTCACAATTCTTTCCAAACCTGCAAAAACCGCATAGCCGTTCTTAAAAGGCTGCTGGCGGAAATAAACCTCAAAGACCGCCTTTTTATTGTGAATCCCTTGGTCAAAGTAAACCTGCATCATGTTAATCTGGTACAAGTCCGTGTGCAATGTCAAACTATCATCTGGATACATACTTTTCCTACTTCCTTAGCTAGAAACCCATAAAAATTTTCAAAAACTTTCATGTATTCCAATAAATTAGTACTATTATATCACATTTTAGCTGGATTGAGAAAAGAGTAACAAGCTATTCTCCACTCTCCAGTTCATCCATGTCTTGTTCAAACTTTTTCTGAGCCCATTCGCCATAACTTTTAAGGCCGAGATTACCGATAAAAACCCAAGGAAGGTAAATCAGATAAGTAATGACCCAAGCAGATAAGTATTTAACGTTCAAAGGATTGTGCTGATAAATTTCTATGTTGAATTGATAATTCTGCAACATCAAAAGAGCCGTAATAGCCAAGGTTAGGAAAAAACAACCCAAAATCGTAAAATGAAAACGACTATAGTAGGTCACTCCCAGATAACGGGCACGGTTAAAAAAGTAAAATATCCCTATGAAGATAACGATGAGCAGCATATTAGAATTAAAAAGACTTGGTGCTAATACTGCAATCATATAAGATAAAAGTAAGAAAGCTATAGAGATATAGAAACTTTCAGCCCCCGCTTTATTGATCAGTTGTTCTTCTCTTTCGTCTAGTAATTGATAATAAAAAAATCTATTTTTCATCTTCTTCCTCCCAAACTTGCTGATTTCTGCGATTCAAGTATAGGATAACTCTATCCATAGAAAAACTCCCAACGAGATAGATGATAACTGCTAGAACCACTTTTAGGGAGTACTTCCAAGTCAATAGACTGACCAGCTCCTCGCGATTGCCTATGATATCAATCAATAAAATCACTATAGAAAATCCCAAAGCAGATAAAATTCTTTCTTTTCCAGTATTCTCAACAATATCTCGAATATCAATTCCTACATACATGCGGCGAATAATGGCATACAAACCTACTCCAATCAATAAAAGTAATTCTGGTGAATAGGATAGAAGCGTTAAATTAAAAATATAAACTTTGGCAAAAATTTCCAGTGCTAAAAATAGGCACATTCCCAAAAGAATTTCTCCTGAAATCTTTCCATCCAATTTTTCTGTACGTTCATCTTTGATCACAAGTTTTTTTCTATTTTTCATCTTCTTCCTCCCAAAATAGTTGGTCTAATGTTTTTCCTAAGCATCTGCAAATGGACTGGCAGAGGGAGAGACTAGGATTGTATTTCCCAGCTTCAATCAAGCCTATAGTCTGCCTAGTAACGCCCACAGCTTCTGCCAAATCCCCTTGTGTTAAATCACGCTCCACCCGAGCTAATTTTAATTTTAAATTTTTAGCCACTAGCGTCCTCCTTCACATTCTTAAAAAGTTGCGCCTCTTTTCAACAACATTATATCATATATCTAACTTAATGCAATATATAAATGTCATTTTGTAAAATTTTATTAACAAAAAACTCTCTACCACAAAATAGAGAGTGTTAAGTTTAAATATAGGATTTCAAAATATCGACGACATCACTTCTTTTCTTAACCTTATAGACCTTGATTACCAATTTCTCAGCTGCGATTGTATTGTCCTCAATATCACCTAGAAAGACACAATTTCTAGATTCTAACTAGTATTTACCGAGAATCTCCTTCATACTTATGTCAAGCCCCCCTCTTTGATTTATGCTTTCATATTCTCCTTACAAATCCTTTTGGTAATAATATCTTTGCCCAATGTAGGGATAGTCTTGTAAGGTAAAGACTTCTTTGTAGCCATGCCTTTTATAAAAATCTGGAGCCTGAAACTGGTAGGTATTGACAAAAGCAAAACGACAATTTCGATTCTTAGCTTCATTTTCTGCTTGTTGCAGTAGTTTCGAACCAATTCCTTGTCCTCGTAGCTCCTCTTTCACAAACAAATATTCGATTTCCAGCCAATTTCCGAAAGTCTCAGCTATCAAACCTGCCAGGAGATTGCCCTTTTCATCTTCGACATAAAGATTAAGTGGCTCACTTTCAGCTTTTTCTCTTTTTGAACGATTATAAACACGAATCAGGTTCCCTATTTCTTGTGATTTATGGGATTCCTTATTTTCCAATCTAAAGTACATCCAAACCTCCTTAAAAACTGATACAGCTTGATTATAGTCTTATTTCAAAAGACTGTCAAACTAGCAAAAACCCACCAACCTGAGTTGATGAGTCCTTAATCTATTTTCTAAATTTCCACTGGCTATAAATCCCGAAACCGATAATCCAGATAGCTGAGCCGATTGCTCCTACAAAGGTAGACTCTTGTAAAAAGAGGGTTACAAAGACAAAGGCAAAGAAGAGCATGGTTAAAGGATTTAAGAAACGATAGTGGGGCATGAGGTAGCCATCTGCCATAAAGTCTGGTGACTTGCGGTATTTAAGGTGAGCCACCATAATCAAGATATAAATGGCGATATAGACACCTGATGATGATGCCGTAATCAAGGCAAAGGCATCCGAAACACCTGGCAAGACGTTGATAAATGCTGCTAGGGCAATCAAGATTGCTGAGGCAATAATAGCATTTTGTGGCACATTATGACGAGAAAGAGTATCTGCCTTGATCGCTTTTAAGAATGGATTTGGCGAATCATGGGCAATCTGGTACAAATGACGGCCTGTTGAGTAGAGGGTTGAATTAAGAGCAGATGCTGCTGACGTCAAAACGACGAAGTTAATCAAGGCTGCCGCCCACTTGATACCGGCCAATTCAAATACTGTTACAAAAGGAGAATCAGCCGATGCAAGCTCACGCCAGGGAATGATAGCCATGATGGCTAAGAGGGCACCACCGTAGAA
The DNA here is from genome assembly GCF_001810785.1 of Streptococcus sp. HMSC073F11. Lineage (GTDB taxonomy): Bacteria > Bacillota > Bacilli > Lactobacillales > Streptococcaceae > Streptococcus. The sequence goes on along the minus strand of NZ_KV802698.1, from coordinate 526,684 downwards.
AAAGGCGATACGCAAAGGAATTTCCTTAACGGCTTTTGGCAAGACCTGGCGTGGATTTTTTGTTTCTGAAGTTGTTACCCCGATAAACTCAATCATGAGATAAGCAAAGAAAACCATCTGGAAGGCCATGACAAAGTTCACTCCACCATTTGGGAAGAGGGAGAAATTGTCAGCAATATTAGCCAAACTTGCTACACCATGAGGCGTCTTAAAGCCTGTCAAGACCATAAAAACTCCTGTCGCAATCATAGCTAAAATAGCCACAATCTTGACCATAGCAAACCAAAACTCAACTTCCCCAAAGAGCTTCACCGCAATCAGATTGACCAAGGCTAGAATGGTTAAAAATCCAATCTCAATCATCCAACTTGGCCAGCTAGGAAACCAGAACTGAACGTAGTGAGAAATCGCAGTGATTTCCGCCATACCGATAAAGACAACGGATAGCCAGTAGGACCAAACTGAGAAATAACCCCAGCCCTTACCCAAATGGCGCGTAATAAAGTTGATAAAGGTATGTTGCTCAGGGTCTTGGTAGAGCATTTCCCCAACCGCACGCATCATGAGGAACATGAAAGCACCTGTAATCATATAAATCAGTACAATGGAAGGACCTGTTAGGCTGATAGAGCGACCTGCTCCCAAAAAGAGTCCTGTTCCGATTGTTCCAGCAATGGCCATCACCTGCACGTGACGATTGGTCAGACCACGCTCCATCTTATTTTTTTTCTTCTTTGAACTCATAACGTCTCCAATTCAATTTAATTTATACTCAATGAAAATCAAAGAGCAAAC
>NZ_KV802698.1:460605-525789 GCF_001810785.1 Streptococcus sp. HMSC073F11 | reverse complement strand
ACGTGGTTTGAATTTGATTTTCGAAGAGTATCAAAATGGAAAAAGGAGTAAGTGAAGCGCATCGCCTCCCCACTCCTTTTTTCTGTTTTTAGGCTGTTTTTTCAACCTTCAAGATTTTTACATCATAGCTACCAACAGGTGTTTCAATGGTTGCTGTGTCACCTGTTTTCTTGCCAATCAAGGCTTGTCCAATTGGGCTTTCATTTGAAACCTTACCTGCAAAGGCATCCGCACCCGCTGAACCTACGATAATATAAACTTCTTCTTCGTCCTCACCAATTTCTTGGATAGTGACTGTTTTACCAATCGCTACTTCATCATCAGCAACTGAGTCGCTATTGACGATTTCAGCATAACGGATTTTTGTTTCCAAGCTAGAGATTTGTCCTTCAACAAAGGCTTGTTCATCCTTAGCTGCCTCATATTCACTGTTTTCAGAAAGGTCACCGTATGAACGGGCAATCTTAATGCGTTCTACCACTTCTGGTCGGCGAACCAATTTCAATTCTTCTAATTCTTTTTCAAGTTTTTCCTTTTCCGCAAGGGTCATAGGATATGTTTTTTCTGCCATTTTTCTCAACTTTCTTTCGATAGTATTGAATCTCTATCTGAGATTCTCATTTTTGTAGTCTTAGTTTGAACTACTATTTTGAGTAAGTTTGCTATTGACGTGCTCAGCAACATTACGATCATGTTCTTCCTGTGTCACTGCGTAATAGACTTTACCATCTGTAACATTGGCTACAAAGTAGAGGTTCTCACTCTTTGTTTGGTTGATACTTGCTTCAATCGCGTCCTGACTTGGACTATCTACTGGACCAGGCATCAAACCAGGTTTTGTATAAACATTGTATGGTGAATTAATCGATGTGTCAATTCCAGCATCGTCTGCTAGGCTAATATTTTGGCCAAGTTTCCCTTGGGCATACAAGATTGCAATATTGCTTTGAAGTGGCATACCAAGGTTCAAACGATTGTAGAAGACACCTGCAATCAACTTACGGTCTTCAGTCTTAGCACCTTCTTTTTCAACAAGTGAAGCAATTGTTAGCAATTCATTAACTGTCAAGTTTTTAGACTTGATTGCACTATAGTGCGGAGTCAAAGTCTTATCCATAGCTGCCAACATCTCATCAATTAAGCTTTCAATAGTCGTGCTTTCCTTGATAGAGTAGGTCGCTGGGAAAAGATAACCTTCCAAACGGTAACGAGCTCCACTTTCTTTCGTTGGCAAGCTTTCAAGTAGATTTGGATATTTAGCAACTTCTTGACTGATAAAGTTGTCATCTTGCACTTTAGCCAAGAAAGCTTCCGCTGTCAAAGGTTCTTTAAATTCACCTTGTAATTGGCCTACAGCTTGGGCAATTTGCTCAATTGTATATCCCTCTGGAATGGTCAAATCTGCAAGTGAAGGTTCTTGAGGTTCAGGAGTACCACCTTTTTGGAGTTCCTTAATGATATCCTCTGTACTCATGCTCTTTTGCAAATTGTAATATCCAGCCTTCAAATCTGAATAATTCTTATATTTAGCATAAAAAGCAAAAATCACTCCGTGTTTAATCACACCAGAATGTTCAAGTGCTGATCCAATCTCTTGGACATTGGATCCTTCTGGGATTTGAACCGTTACATATTCCTTAGAATTTGCATCAACTGGTAATAAAGATGATTGAACATACTGGTAACCAAAGTAACCACCTGCTGAAATCAAGGCAAGGAAAATCAATAGAGAAATGAAGAAAGCTTTCAAATGTGATTTTTTCTTCTTAACAGGTTTAACTGTCTCACGACGACTACGACGTGGAGTTTCAGAAATCACGTCAACAGCTTCAGCTTCAACGACCGGTTCAGGTCTTGGCGCTTCTGCTTGTGTCTCTTTTGGTTCTTCAGTCTTATAAGAAACAGCTACTCTTGTTGGAGTTGTGTTCACATCTCTTTCGAACTTTTGTGGACGACTAGTTTCTGGTCCTGGAACCGGTCTTGAGGGACTGGCTTCAGCTGGTGAAGCTGGAACATCTTGACTAGGATGACTAGGAACGATTGGAGCTTCCTCTCTTAGTTCCTCCGCCGGTGATGCAGGCACATCTTCACTAGGATGCTGTGGAACACGTGGTGCATTCTCCATAATTTTTTCAACAGCTGATAGGGATGCATTCATCACTTCTTCATCAGCGATTTTTGTGTCAGGGACAGACAAAGCTGATTTTTTTTCATCAAGCTCAGCGGCCTCTTGGCGAATCCCTTCATAACGTTTTACTCTCTCTAAATCACGTAAAATCTGCTCTTTAAAGCTTAATTTTTCGTCTTCTCTTGGCTTTTCACTCAAAAGTTTATCCTCCTCGTTGACAATCCATAATATTATATCTTAAAAACGAAAGAAAAGCAACCTAGCATGCTTTTCTGGCTTATTTTTTAGCTTCCCAGACCATATCATACCAGGTTTCCCCTGCAAAGGTTGACTGAGACCGGCCTTCATTGACAAATCCATGTTTTTCGTAGTAGGCGATGAGATAGTCATGACAGGTTAGGTTAATACCTTCTCTTTCGTGTTCAAGAGTCAACTCTTTCAAGGCTGTTAATAATTTTTGACCAAGTCCAAGGCCTTGTGCCTCCTTGGCAATAGAAAGACAGGTCACAGAGATATAACCACCAGACTCATGACTATAATCTTCTATCTCTTCTGTAAAAGACTGATCTTGCAGATGGCGGTATGGGCCAACTGGTCCTTCTATATACCCCATGATTCTGCCTTCTTTTTCTGCAACCAGAAACGAGGTCTGAATTTCTCGCAAATGTGCCTCAAAGACAGATCGAGGAATAGCTTCTTCTACCGAGAAATTCTCTAGTTCAATCTCAACAATCCGATCCAAATCTTCTAATTTTGCTTGTCTGATCTTCATTGTACCTCCAGATAAAAAGGATTAAACCAAATCATACTATAACCCTAGCTAGCTGCATAAAGGGAAGTTTCTTCATCAATAAAACCGTTCATTTCAAAATAGGATAGCAACTCATCCGAACTCTTCAAACGGATAGCTTTGTAATCCTGCTTAACTGCCACATCTTTCAAAGCCGCAAGAAGAAGCGTTCCCAAGCCCTGTCTCTGATGGTCAGCCTCAATGACTAAAGAATGTATTTCTAGACATTGCGGATTGTGGGGCTGAGGACCACTTAGAACATAGCCCAGAAGCTGATTTTCATCCCTAGCTAGAAGAAAGGTATCCGCATACTTACGGATACTTTCTTCTAAAATATGGGAAGGTTGCTGCTTTTCAGCTGGAAAAGATGAAGCCTGAAGTTCCTCTATCTCAGCCAAATCAGACTTACTTGCCTGAATGATCTTAATTGGAATTTCCATGGGAAAATCCTATTGAACATTGCTTGTCAAGTTAGACAAGAGTCGCTCAAATGAGTATTCATAGGTTTGGATATCTCCTGCTCCCATAAAGACGTAAACAGCATTGTCATGGTCTAGGAGTGGAGAAACATTTTCAACAGTGATCACTTGGTGTTTCTTAGTGATTTTATTGGCTAGGTCTTCTACCTTAACATCACCATGGTCTACTTCACGAGCAGATCCATAAATTTGCGCTAGGTAAACTGCATCCGCTTGGTTCAAAGCGTGGGCAAATTCGTCCAACAAGGCAATGGTTCTTGTAAAAGTATGCGGTTGGAAGATTGCTACGATCTCTTTGCTTGGATATTTTTGACGAGCCGCATCCAAGGTTGCAATGATTTCTGTTGGATGGTGGGCAAAGTCATCGATAATCACCGTGTCATTGACAATTTTCTCAGTGAAACGACGCTTAACACCGGCAAATGTTTTCAAGTGTTCACGAACTAAGTTCAAATCAAATCCAGCTGTATAAAGAAGACCAATAACGGCTGTCGCATTCATGATATTGTGACGACCAAAGGTTGGAATATGGAATTGCCCCAAGTCTTGTCCACGGAAATGAACTGTGAAGGTTGAACCAGTTGTTGAACGAAGAAGATCACTAGCGACAAAGTCATTACCTTCTGCTTCAAAACCATAATAATAAATTGGTGCATCAGACGTAATCTTACGCAATTCAGCATCTTCTCCGTAGATAAACAAACCTTTGGTAATTTGTTTAGCATAGTCGTTAAAGGCATTGAAAACATCCTCTAGGCTTGTGAAATAGTCTGGGTGGTCAAAGTCAATGTTGGTGATAATAGAGTATTCTGGGTGGTAAGGCATGAAGTGACGCTCATATTCGTCAGATTCAAAGACAAAATATTTGGCATTGGCTGAACCACGACCTGTCCCGTCTCCAATCAAGAAGCTAGTATCTGTAATGTGAGACAAGACATGAGATAACATACCTGTCGTTGAAGTTTTTCCGTGCGCTCCAGCAACTCCCATGCTAACAAAGTCACGCATAAAGCTACCTAGGAACTCATGGTAACGCTTGTAGCTGATGCCATTTTGGTCCGCATAGGCAATTTCGACGTTGTTATCTGGACGAAAGGCATTTCCAGCGATGATTTCCATATCACCGTCTAGATTCTTTTCATCAAAAGGAAGAATGGTAATTCCTGCCTGCTCAAGACCACGTTGAGTAAAGTAGTATTTTTCAACATCTGATCCTTGAACCTTGTGCCCCATTTGGTGCAACATCAAGGCCAAGGCACTCATCCCTGATCCCTTAATTCCGATAAAATGATATGTCTTTGACATGTTTTCTCCCCTATTCCGTAATTCTTGTCAGATTCAACTCTTGGGCAACCCGACGTTCTTGTTCTTTTTGTTGATTCTTTTTATTGTAGATTTGGCTCTTCTTCAGAAAATCATAGTTGTTTTTCTTTGGTCCTGAAGTTTCTTTTGGCTCAGCTTGAGTCGAAATATTGCTCACTTCTTCCGCCAAGATGTAATGAGACTGGGTCAATTTTTGACTATATTTAACAAATTCACCAGGATTTTCCTTTTGGAAAGGCGCAGTAGGTTGATTGCCCTGTCTAACTAGACTTGGCTTAGAATGGTGTCTTGTAGGAGTAATATCCTTGGTCAGATAACTTGCTGATCGTTTCTTTTTCAAGTCCGCACGCGCTTCTTCACGCGCCACCTCAGCATAGCTCTTTCCTTCTTTTTTAACCCCTAACCCAGCCTTCTTAGGTTTCTCTACTGGCTTTTCAAGCGGTTTAACTGGTTTTTCTTCAGTAATAGGGGCCCACTCCAGATAATTCTTATCACGGTATTCTCCCTTGATATTACTGATAAAGTCAGATTCATCATAGAGGTCCATAACCGGCATCTCAGTCAGCATGACCTCATCATCTGAGACCAATGGAAATCGTTCTTCTCTCATTTTCTATTTCCTTTCAACACTTCATTATAGCGTATTGTCTTGATTTTTCAAGTGCTGGCTTCAGAAATTCCCAAAATTTCTCTAATTTCTGCTAGGGTGAGACTACCACGTGACTCTGTTCCGTCCAATACTTGTGACACCAGATGTTTCTTTTGTTCTTGGAGTTCCTGAATTTTTTCTTCAATGGTTCCCCTAGTCACCAAGCGATAGACCTCAACCGTTTCTTCTTGCCCCATACGATGGGCACGGCCAATGGCTTGCGCTTCCACCGCAGGATTCCACCAAAGGTCAACCAAGATAACTGTATCAGCACCTGTCAGGTTTAGACCGACCCCACCAGCCTTGAGGGAAATCAGAAATGCATCTCTTTCCCCTTGATTAAAGGCCTTGGTCATGTCTTGTCTTTCCTTGGCTGGGGTTGAACCCGTGATTTTAAAAGAAGTCAAGCCCAAGTCTGGCAGTTCTTGTTCAATTTTCTCCAACATTCCCTTGAACTGCGAGAAAATCAAGACACGGTGTCCACCATCTGCCACCTGTACCAGCAAGTCTCGGAGACTATCCAATTTGCCACTGGCTCCCTGATAATCTTCCATAAAGAGGGCAGGCGTATCACAGATTTGGCGCAAGCGCATCAGACCAGATAAGATTTCCACACGACTTCGCTGAAATTCCTGATCTGACACTTGAGCCAGACGGTCTCTCATCTGTTGCAACTGAGCTAGATAGATAGCCTTTTGCTGGTCTTCCAGTTCATTCTTATAAACCACTTCGATCAAGTCGGGCAATTCAGTTAGAACTTCTTCTTTCTTGCGTCGCATGACGAAAGGTTTGATAAACTGAGCAACGCGCTCAGCTGGTAATTTCATAAATTCTTTCTTGCTTGGCAAAAGTCCTGGCATGACAATTTGGAAAATAGACCACAGCTCACCCAGATGGTTTTCAATAGGAGTTCCTGACAAGGCAAAGACCGACGGTACCACAAATTGTCTCAAGGTCTGGGCGATCTTAGTCTGAGCATTTTTCATGACCTGAGCCTCATCTAAGAAAAGGAAGTCAAAGGCCATCCCCTGATAAAGATCACTGTCCTGACGGAAAGTAGCATAACTCGTCACATAGATTTGATGGCTCTCAGCAAGAATCTCTTCACGACTAGTTTTCAAACCATGAACAACAGCCACATCCAACTGTGGGGCAAATTTCTGAAACTCATCTGCCCAGTTGTAAATCAAACCCGACGGAGCGAGAATCAAGACTCGACTTTCTTTTGTCACTTGACTGGTCAAAAAAGCAATGGTCTGGAGAGTTTTCCCCAATCCCATATCATCAGCCAAAATCCCACCAAAACCATAATGATGGAGCATTTGCAGCCAGCCGATTCCCTTTTCCTGATAATCTCGCAAATCAGCCTGAACCTGAGTTGCTTGCAAAGGAAAGTCCTCTGGATGCGTCAAGTCGTAGGCCAGATTCTGGAATTCTTGTGAAAAAGAAACACGGTCTCGCCCTTCAAAAAGATGAGCTAAACTATAAGTCAAGGATTTTCGAGCCTGCAAGGCCCCATCTTTTAATTCAAACTGCCCCAGTTCCTGTAGATTTTGGCGAATTTTCTTGGTTTCTTCATCAAAAAAGTAGACTTGATTAGACGAATCAATATAAAAATCTTGATTATCAACCAAGGCCTGCATGGCTTGGTCAATTTCCTCTTGGGCAATATCTTGAAAATCAAACTGGATTTCCAAGAGACCTCCCTTGGAAGCAATCTGCACTTGAGGACTCGCTAGACTATATAGTTCTTCTAACTTGTCTGATAGGTTAACATGCCCGAGTTTTTCAAAGACTGGGATGATATCATGGAAGAAATGATAGACAGACTCTGCTTTTAAGGCCTGACGCCAAGATTGAAAGTCCGCTTCAAATCCAGCTGCCAAACAGACTTGGAAAATTCTTTCTTCTAAGTCAGCATCACTCGAAAAGGGTAATTCTTCTAGCTCTTGTCGGCTAGATACCTGTCTATCCCCATAATCAAACCGGATTTCCAGACGAATCCGATTATCCTCTTCCCTGTCAAAGTAAAAAGAGGGAGAAAAAGTTTTGATTTGTAGACGTTCTGGAGCTGAGACGTTCCCCATCTGGCTAAAGAGAGTCAGACAGGAAGCCAACTTATCTCGGTCACTGCTATCAAATTGCAGAAATTTCTTTCCATGTTGATCCAAAGGCAGCGCTTTGATTTCCTTGAGAAGACGCATCTGCTGGTCTGTTAGAAAATAAACCTGTCCTTTATGGAAAAGTACAGCTCCCTGATAAAAGACATTTACCCTCGGACTATCACTGATTTCCATTTCAAAATAATCCGAGTATTCTGTTACTGTAAAGGCAAAGAGATTGGCATCAGCATGCATATCCTGAAAAAGTAGGATCTGGTAGCTATCCACTTGATGATCAAATTGAAAATGGGGTAAGGTCATCAATAAATTCACACCCTGCTCAAAAAAGGTCAGAGGGAAAAAGAGGTGCCGACCCTGGTTTTGGAAAAAGAGATCTGGAACCAGTCCTTCCTCCACTAGTCCTCGCAAGAAAGTCAGAAGTTCTTGGCTAGCCTCATCAAAGGATTCCCAAGAAAGAGACTCCTCATAAATCTTGCCAATCATATAAGGTTTTCTCTTCTCAACAACTCTTAAAAAAAGTGGAATATCGCGAACGACATAGTATTTTTGGCTATTGATTTGCCCGATTCTCAGGGTCCACAAGATATGATTGGTTCCTGCTTCCACCTGCCCCACAGCCGATAACTCATAGGCTCGTTCTGATTTTGGAGATAAGATTCGGTCCAAAAATTTGCCACCCAAGGTCACCTTGGTTTCAACGGCCTCTTTTTCTTCATGACCTTCTTCCAGACTCTGCAAGATTTCCTGACCACGCTCATCATTTTTTAGAAAATGCTCCAACGCTGCCAAATGCACACAGTAGCCCCTCTTTTGGAAAAAATCGCAGGCACAAAAAACCAAATCATCCTCTAAACTATAGCGCAGTTCCTCTTCTGCAACGCGAGCGTAGAGCCGATTGTTCTTTTCCTTGATAATGTCAACCTTATCAGTTTCATAAAGGGCAACGCCTTCGATACGGACTTTCCCCGGAATCAATTTAGCCATATTTTTACCTTTACCTTATCTTTTTATTATACCATATTTTCCCCTATGAAAATAGCCTTCTAAGGATACTTTTCTCCTAGAAGGCTGGATTTTTAACGTTTGGCAAAAGTCGTCACAATTCGCTGACACACTTCTTGCAGCAGAGATTTAGGCATAGCTACATTGAGACGGGCATGGAGACTTCCTTCCTCCCCAAAATCCAAACCACGATTGAGGATAACCTTGGCTTCATTTCTCAAAAGCTCTTGTAATTTTTCATCAGTCAGATTATAGGCTGAAAAATCAAGCCAAATCAAGTAGGTTCCTTGCGGTTTCATGACCTTGATTTTAGTCTCTTTTCCAAATAGATCCACCACATAATTAATATGGTCTTCAAAGACTTGCTTGAGTTCCTCTAACCAATCTTTACCGTATCGATAGGCAGCTTCTGTCGCCAAATAACCCAAGCCTGAAATTTCATGCTGGTTATTGGCCAACTGGCGTTTCTGGTAAGCCAGTCTCAACTTAGGATTTTCAATAACTGCATATGAATTTTTTGTCCCAGCAATATTAAATGTTTTAGTGGCACTGGTCAAGACGATAGCAAATTCTTTAAAGTCAGGATTGATGGTATTGAAGGAATGATGCTTGTGATCAAAGAGGGCCAAATCTTGGTGAATCTCATCTGAAACCAAGAAAACACCGTGTTTTTGGCAGAGTTGGCCAATCTTCTCCAACACTTCCTTTTCCCACACACGTCCACCAGGATTGTGAGGGTTGCAGAGGATATAGAGTTTGACATTCTCTTCTACCAGATCCTTTTCAAGTTTGTCAAAGTCAATCTCAAACAGACCATCCTTTTCCACCAAAGAATTAGTAATCAATCTGCGGTTATTTAACTTGACACTGCGAGCAAAAGGTGGATAGACCGGTGTGTTAATCAAAACGGCTTCGCCTTCTTTTGTAAAGGCTTGAATAGCTGTGGAGATAGCAGGTACCACACCCTCGATAAAGACAAGAGCCTCTTTGTCAAAGTGGTAACCGTGTTGTGTGGCTTCCCACTTTTGAACTTCCTTAATTAACTCTTCACTGGCATAGGTATAGCCATAAACCAGTTGATCAGCGTAAGTCTGCACGGCTTGGCGGATTTCAGGCAAGACTACAAAGTCCATATCCGCTATCCAAGCTGGTAGGACTTCACTATCCGTTTCTGCTTCTTTCCATTTATAGGTATGGTGCCCTAAACGATTGGGCAGGCTTGTAAAATCATATTTTCCCATCTTTGTCTTATCCTTCCAAGGCTTGGCGCAAATCTGCAATCAAATCTCTAGCATCTTCAATCCCAATTGACAAGCGCAAGAGGTCGTCTGTCAAACCATAAGAATGGCGCACTTCTGCTGGAATATCGGCATGAGTTTGAGTCGTTGGATAAGTAATGAGACTTTCCACCCCACCCAAACTTTCCGCAAAAGAGAAGACCTTAAGACTGTTCAAAATGTGAGGAATGCGTGTTTCATCGGCTACTTTAAAGGAAATCATCCCCCCACGACCAGTGTAGAGAACTTCCTTAACTGCTGGAGAATCCTTCAAAAAGGCAACTACTTCTTGGGCATTTGCTGTTGAGCGCTCCATACGAAGAGACAAGGTCTTGAGACCACGAATCAATTGATAACTGTCAAATGGAGACAAGACTGCTCCTGTAGTATTAAGATTGTAAAAGAGCTTCTCATATAGTTCTAAACTATTGGTCACAACCACTCCAGCCAAGACATCATTGTGGCCTGCCAGATACTTGGTTGCTGAATGAAGAACGATATCTGCTCCCTCTTCAATCGGACGTTGGTAGATAGGGCTGTAGAAGGTATTATCCACAACTACTTTGGCACCCTTAACATGAGCCAATCTTGCTAGTTTTTCGATATCAAATTCCAACATCAAAGGGTTGGTTGGAGTTTCAATATAGAGAACATCCACGTCCTTCTCCAACTCGGCAGTCAACTCTTCTTCTGTATTGGCATAGGTAAAATGGAAACGGCCTTCTTGCTCCACTTGGTTGAACCAGCGGAAAGAACCACCATAAAGGTCACGGACAGCCAAGACCTTACTACCTACTGGAAAGACACTAAAGGCCAGTACAATAGCTGACATCCCTGAGCTAGTAGCTAGGGCATAGTCTGCGGACTCAATAGCTGCCAAGACTTCTTCTGCCTTACTGCGAGTTGGATTTTTGGTGCGCGTATAGTCAAATCCAGTAGATTTACCAAACTCTGGATGCTGATAGGTCGTTGAAAAATGAAGCGGTGTCACCAAAGCACCTGTCGCTTTATCTGACTTAATACCCGCCTGGGCCAAAATTGTGTTGATGTGTAATTCCTTGCTCATACAATACCTCCAAATCTATAGTAACTATTGTACCACTTATTTTCATCAACTCATTTTCTTCTTTTCAAGAGCTAGTTATAGTTTCAAACTATAGACTTATCGAGTAAAGCTAAAAAGAATCCAGAAAAGCTTCCAGATTCTTTTGTGACAATGATTGCTAGGCCTTACTTAGATCGAAAGAAATCCTGTTGGGCCAAATAGTCATAATGGTCTTTGTTAAATTGATATTGGCCCACATGCTGACCAATCTGACCGACATCCACGGAAAAAATATAGGCTTCATTTTGATAGTTCCAGTTCAGCCTAACTGTATTCAAGACTGTCTTATAAGTAAAATCTTGAACTTGATTCCAAGGCATCTCTACGACTTGATTAGAGCGATTTTCAGTTATATCACTGATGTCCATCAAGTAAATTCCCTTAGGTGTGAATGCCAGAATCTTAGGCTTCACACTCGACTGAACATAGTAGGAACCGCCTATAACGAAAAAATCAATAAAGGATTTCAACCATGTCTTTTTCTTGAAAGCCATCAGAAAATTCTTTTGCCCTTCAATATGGCAAGTTGAAAGAAATGATGCAATCTGTTTTTCTGTTGCAAACTCCATAACAGCACCCATGATGATACCTCCATAGCGATTAGTAAATAGGCAGATAAGAACTCTTCACATAAAGAAGAACTTATCAATTATTGCGTTTTATCTTACTTTTTTAGTAGACAGCATCCCTCCTATAAAATCACCCTAGCATGTGCATACTTCAGTTAACACTGGAAGAGGCTTTCGAAATCAGTTTTATGTTTTTTATTATATTGATTATATCATAAATCAAGTAAACTAAGAAAAAATGTAAGCACTTTTCTTCCATCTTCGCTATCATTCTATTAAAAAACGACAGCTTCTTTCGAAACCATCGTTTTTCTTGAAAAATTCTTATTTGACATGTTTTGCCAATTCTTCTTGGGCTTTTTTATTGGATTCTTCTTTTTCTTTCAGCCATTTTTCTTTGGCTTTTTCATATTCATCTTTTGTGACTGTTTTATCTTGTACTTTGAGATATTTATATGATTCGATACCTTTATTACCAGCTAATGAATATGGTGTTGAGAAAGGAACGACTTTTCTCAATGTTGGTGTTCCACCCTTAGAAACATTTGGAATCGCTAAAGCGCTATCTACCAACCACGCTTGGATATCAGCATACTTTTCATAGCGTTTTGCAAGATCTTGTTCCTTATTGGCTTCTTCCAACATTTGAGTGTAGACATCCAGTCCAACAGCCTTGGCCTTATCATTGGCTTCACCTGGCTCTAAACCTAGATTTTGCAACAAACCACCAGAATTAAGGTTGAAGACATCAAGATAGGTTGAAGGATCTTGATAATCTGCACCCCAACCACCGTTGTATAGATCATAATCCTTCTGAGCTGCTGTCTGAGCCAAATAGCTTGTATTATCATAGTCTTCAGTAGTAAGTTGTTGAATATCAATTACAACATTTTCTGCACCTAAAGCTGCTTCAATAGATTGCTTCATAGAATTTGCCTCTTGAACACCCTGTTTAGCAGCTTGGTCAACTGTCATGTCCAAGTGGATAGGGAATTGGACTCCTTTAGCTTGGAGTTCTTTCTTAGCTTCAGCAAATTTAGCCTTGGCTTTTTCAGCATTGTAGTATGGATCCTGGGCATCCGCAAAGTTGATTCCTTGCCATTCCTTACCGTAGTTAACCATTTTAGACGCAACTACTTCACCAAAGTCTTTTCCATTGATACTTACGAAGTTTGGAGGAACGACCAGGTTACGTAAAATCTTAGTTGCACCATCCTCTCCTTGAGATTGGGCCCCGTACGCTGTACGGTCATAGGCAAAGTTAATGGCTTGACGGAAGTTTTTATTAAGAACCGCTTCCTGAGTCGATTTCTTTTCAGCATCACTTGTCTTGGAAGTGAATTTATAAGATTTTCTATCTAGGTTAAAGTTTAAGAAGTAAGAAGTAGCATCTTGTAAACTATAAATGATATTGTCCTTATTCTTTTCTTTAACCCCTTCAAAGCTTGCACTATTTGGATAAAGGCGAGCATAACTATATGCTCCCTCGACAAAGTTACGAGCTAGTGCATCTTGGTCACTACCATCATAATAAGCCAATTTCACATCATCTACAAAGACATTTTTAGCATCCCAGTAGTTCGGATTTTTCTTGAATTCAATGACAGATTTTGAAACAAAGGATTTCATCAAGAAAGGTCCATTGTACAAAATACTAGATGGATCTACCTTGCCAAAATCATCCCCTTTTGATTTCAAGAAATCAGCGTTAACTGGGAAGAGAATGGTTGAAGTTGTTTTTGAGTTCCAATAAGATTCTGGTCGTGTCAAGGTATATTGTACAGTTTGGTCATCAAGAGCCTTGACTCCGACAGTTGAAAAGTCTGTTGTTTTACCGTTAATATAGTCATCCAAACCTGCAACGGATTCTTGCACCAAGTACAAGGCTTCTGATTTTTTATCAGCTGCATATTTCAAACCAGTTACAAAATCTTGGGCAGTTACAGGAGCATACTCATCTCCATCTGCAGTATACCATTTAGCATCTTTACGCAGTTTGTAGGTATAGGTCAAGCCATCCTTGGATACACTCCAATCCTCTGCCAAAGATGGGATATAATTCCCATACTGGTCATTTTCCATGAGCCCATCTACCAAATTAACCACGATATCATTGGTTGTTGCACGGTTTTCTGCTAGATAATTCAAACTAGACGGATCACTAGTATAAACATAGTTATATGTTTTTGACCCTGTGCTAGAATTTCCACACGCGCTTAATAAAATACCTGCACTTAACACGACACCTGCAAGTGCTGCATACTTGGCTTTAGACTTTTTCATCTCCAGAACCTCCTGATTTAAATATTTGTCTTATTATACAACTTGAGTTTTATTTAGTCAATAGCTTTTTAAGTAAAATTTAAGAAAAATAAAATTTCTATCTACAAAATATAGAAATTATTCTACAAAATAATAAAAAGAGAATAATTCAAGCATTTCATGATAGAAATGTTCAAATTATCCCTTTTATTTATAAAAAATTATTGAGAAATTCTTAATTTTGCTCTTAAGCGATTTGCTTGGGCTTTTCCAATCACCTTGTCCAATAGACGGGTACGGAGACTCAAGAATCCGTAAACTCCTCCCCCCATGGCACCGACAAGGGCTACATATAGGAAACTCCACAAACGTCCACTTGGTTGGAAGACAAATCCTAAAATCCACTGGAATGTCCCAACTACTAGAAACATGAAAAGAGTTAACAAACTGATTAAAATGGTTCGTTTCAAAATCACCTTGCGCTTAACACCTGTTACCTTGCAAATGTCCCGATACATCAAAACATTAGGAATGATGAGACCGATGGTTGTGGAAATCAAAGGACCATAACTGTGAAAGAGAGCAATGGTTGGCAGTTGTAAGACCAGCTTGGCAATGGAACCATAGATAAAATAGAGAACGGCCTTGCGGTTGCGGAACATGGCTTGAAGCATTGGAGACAAAACCATGTACAAGCCTAAAATAGTAGACTGTAAAACTGCAAAGACAAACAAGCCCATAGCCAAACTATCTGGCTTGCCATAGAAGACAGTATAGAGAGGTTCTCCTACCATGACCACTCCAACCGTTGCTGGTAGCAAGAATAGGAAAAGCATAGTGATGCTATCCTGAACTAGACGAGAAGCCGCCTTCAAGTCTCCCTTGACATAGTTTTCAGTCAAAAGTGGCAACCCTACACTCCCAATCGAAACCCCAACAGAAATCAAAATCATAGTGATTTTATTAGGATTGGCAGAGAAATAAGAAAACATGACAACCAAGTCTTCATTACTATAGTTGGTAAACCAACTCATACTATTGATAAAGGTCATCTGGTCCAAAATCTGGAAAAGCTGGATAGCAGACCCTGTCAGGATAAAAGGAATGGCTTCCTTAATGGTGTCGACCAAAAGACGCTTGCTGTTTATCTTATCTCCTGTTTCAAGGACTCTTTTAAGTAATCCTTCTTTGGCAAGGAAATAGATCAAAACTGCAAAACTAGCTACCATGCCGACAAAGGCAGCAAAGGTGGATTGGGTAACCGCTGCTAGATAATCTCCTGAGCCCATTTTCATAATCATAAAGGTAGCTAAGAGCATCCAGATAACACGAATGACTTGCTCAGCGATTTGGCTCATAGCATAAGGCTTCAGGTTATTCATCCCTTGGAAGAAGCCTCGAATGACACTCATAGATGGGAAAATCAAGACCGCCCAAGCCAAGCTCTGCATGATTGGGATCAGATCTTTCCCTACACCCGACAAATCTGCTAGCCAAGGAGCAAAGATATACAAGACTAAAGCAAAAACCAGACCTAGTCCTGTCATAAAGCCTAAAAAGCTCCGAATCAGTGCAAAGCTATGCTCTTCTTCTCGCATGGTATTGTACTTGGCCACTTGCTTGGCCACCGCAACTGGAATCCCTGCTGTTGAAACCAGCAAAAACCAGGCATAGATATTATAACCCATGGTAAAGAGTCCATTTGCTGTAGCCGCATAAGACCCCATCCAGATATACCAAGGGATGATATAAATGGCACCGAGTAGACGACTGATAAAGTTACTAGCCGTTAGCCAAGCAGTCCCCCGTAACATCTGGGCCTGCTGGTGATTGTTTTCGTTAGACATAGATTCCTCATTTAATTTTAATCACTAGGAAAACTTCCTCATCTTCCATTATAAACTTTTCCTTGTCACTTGTAAATTTACGACTTTCGGTTTACAATAGAAAGTATGATAAAGATTGAAACCGTATTAGATATTTTAAAGAAAGATGGTCTCTTCCGTGAGATTATCGACCAAGGACATTATCACTACAACTACAGCCATGTTGTATTTGACACCATCTGCTATGATAGCCGCAAGGCCAAAGAGAAGAGCCTGTTTTTCGTCAAGGGTGCTGCCTTTAAAAAGGAATTTCTGATTTCTGCCATCTCTCAAGGCCTCGGTTGGTATGTGGCTGAAGAAGACTATGAAGTTGGTATTCCTGCTATTATCGTCAGCGATATCAAGAAAGCCATGAGTTTGGTAGCTATGGAATTTTATGGCAATCCACAGAAAAAACTCAAACTCCTTGCCTTTACTGGTACTAAGGGTAAAACAACAGCAGCCTACTTCGCCTATAACATTTTATCTCAAGGGCATCGACCTGCTATGCTCTCGACCATGAATACAACTCTAGATGGCAAGAGTTTCTTTAAGTCTGCATTAACAACCCCTGAGAGTATTGACCTCTTTGATATGATGAATCAAGCTGTGCAAAATGGCCGTACTCACCTCATTATGGAAGTATCCAGTCAGGCCTATCTGGTCAAACGTGTCTATGGTCTAACCTTTGATGTGGGAGTTTTCCTCAATATCAGCCCCGACCATATCGGCCCGATTGAACACCCTAGCTTTGAAGACTACTTCTACCACAAGCGTCTCTTGATGAAAAATAGCCGAGCAGTCATCATTAACAGTGACATGGACCA
Source organism: Streptococcus sp. HMSC073F11 (assembly GCF_001810785.1). GTDB lineage: Bacteria > Bacillota > Bacilli > Lactobacillales > Streptococcaceae > Streptococcus. Next base: position 509,390 of record NZ_KV802698.1, on the reverse strand, counting down.
CTTCTCTGTACTAAAAGAACAGGTGGAAGATCAAGATCATGATTTCTACGGTAGCCAGTCTGATAACCAAATCGAGAATTCTAAAGCCTTTAGTTTTTCAGCTAGTGGTAAACTCGCTGGAGATTATGCTATCCAACTCATTGGCCACTTCAACCAAGAAAATGCCGTTGCTGCTGGACTTGCTTGCCTCCGTCTCGGAGCTAGTCTTGAGGATATCAAAAAAGGAATCGCTGCAACCCGCGTTCCTGGTCGTATGGAAGTCCTCACTCAGAAAAATGGAGCCAAGGTCTTCATCGACTACGCCCACAATGGGGATAGTCTGAAAAAACTCATCAATGTGGTTGAAACTCATCAAACAGGAAAGATTGCTCTGGTCTTAGGTTCGACAGGAAATAAGGGAGAAAGTCGTCGTAAGGACTTTGGCCTCCTCCTCAATCAACACCCTGAGATTCAAGTCTTTTTGACTGCTGATGACCCCAATTATGAAGACCCAATGACCATTGCAGATGAAATTAGTAGCTACATCAACCATCCTGTTGAAAAAATTGCGGATCGCCAAGAAGCCATCAAGGCAGCGATGGCTATCACAAATCACGAATTAGATGCAGTTATTATCGCCGGTAAGGGAGCCGATTGCTACCAAATCGTCCAAGGAAAGAAAGAAGCCTACCCTGGAGATGCAGCTGTCGCAGAAAATTATTTATAAGATAGTAAAAAAATCAAGGGAAATGAAACCCTTGATTTTTTCTATTTTTATTTAAAAGCGTTTTTCAAACCTTCAACGGCACCTTCTACAGCACCTTTAGCATCTTCAACTACTTCTTTTGCCTTAGCAACTGTCTTTTCTACAGCGCCTTCTGCTTCAGTCTTGCCATCCCCAGTAACTTTACCAAATCCTTCTTTGATAGCGCCTGTTGCTTGTTCCAATTTGTTTTCAAGTGACATATGATTGTCTCCTTTAATTTTATTCCGATATGTGTTACCGGTTACATATAGTTTATACCGAATACTAAGGAAAGTCAAACAATGTGCTCAGAAACAAGAAATCAAACCAAGTAGAAAGTTAATCTTTCCTTATCAAAATCGACGGCCAACTCATACTTTCCATCTTCATTTTGAACAATATAATCTAGGACAACTAAACTGTCCACAAAGATATCACGGCGTTTCTGCATAAGCTGGTCTTTTTTGAGAAATTTTAGCAAAAAAGTTGTCATGTATTTGAGAGCATACTCAGGATTAACATCACCCAAAATGTCATAAAGTTCCTGCTGTTTTTCTGTCAAAGGATACTGATGTTTGACCTTGTAGAAATAATTAGACAAGGTCATTTTTGTTCTCGCAAAGTCTGTCTTTTCAACTAAAATAGCTGCATTGGTTTGATTGCGCAATTCTGTCTCAAAACTCTGCTCTAACAAAGCTTGATAGACCGGACTAGCTTCGCTGACAAAAATCTCTTGATCCAGTTCAAGACTATCGAGTGATTCAAGCATAGGAAGATTAAGGTAATAACGCTTATTTTCTCGTAGAATCAAGCCTGCCTTTATATACTCTTCCATGAGTTTATCAACTGCCACATCTGGAAATTGAGCCTTAATTTCCCGTAAAATCACATCCTCATGCTGGTCCAGATAGCGGATCAATTCTCTAAAAAATGGCTGTCTCGTCAAACGAGATGGATTAAAAATCTGAATCATGAAGATTCCTTTCTTTACATTCTAACAGAGGCGATGCTGCCAACTGACTAGGATTGGTCCCCGGCTGGTTCAAAGGAACAGGCAGACCTAGTTCTCTGTAATACTCCCTCCAAAAATCACTAATCTCCTGCTCCCCATCTCCAAATTTCATGGGAATCGTTTCAAAAATGGGGAGAATTTCTGCCATGTACTGGGAACAGTAAAAACCATGTCCATCTGGATAGAAAGAAACATTATAAGGAGCTCCAAGATGTTTGCAAGCTCTTTCCTTCACAGACTGGATATCCATTTCTGGGTAAACATAGAGGTCGTACAAGTGATTGGACTCAAAGAAGTCTGCTGGTTCTTGACAGATAACACCCGCCTTTCCACTAGCATGATAAATCATCCCATCCAAATAAATCGCAACATGGTTATAGTTACCTGTGGAAGTCTGGATGGCCTGTCCCATATCTGACTCATCTCTCACAAAAATCAAATCGCCATTTTCTAACATGCTTCACTCCTAGAAAAAAAGGAGCCGAAACTCCTTTCGATATAAGGCAAACTAGACTTTCCTAATTTGAATTAACACTCAAAATCTTAAGCATTGAAGCTTTCAGTCAATTGAGGTACTACTTGTTTCTTACGTGAAACGGCACCAGCAAGGAAGGCATGATTGTTTTCAAGTTTGAAGTTGAATGCTGCTTCAACCTTGTCCATATTGGCACCAAGAGCCAAGATTTCTGAATTTGAGTTGACGATATCTGTAATCATCAAGACAAAGTCAGAGTAGCCGTTTGCTTCGTTGGCAGCTTGCATTGCAGCTTCAATTTCTGCTTGGCGTTCCAATACTTCAGCGATGTCCACTGTGTTTACTTGGGCAACACGGACATTATTTCCGTTCAATTCAAAAGTTTTAGCATCGATGTCAATCAATTCCTCAGCAGATTTACTAGCCAAGTTTGTACCAGCTTTCAGCATAGCAAGCCCGTACTCTTCCAAGTTCACGCCTGCTAATTCTGCCAATTCAGAAGCAATGACTTTATCTGTTGGGTGAGTTGTTGGTGATTTCAAAAGAAGAGTATCTGAAATCAAACCTGACAGCATCAAACCTGCAATTTCTTTTGGCACAGCTACACCGTGTTCTTTGAACATGCGGTAAACGATTGAAGACGCAGAACCAACTGGCTCCAAACGCATGTAGAGTGGGCTTGCAGTTTCAAAGTTAGCCACACGGTGGTGGTCCACAACACCGTAAACTTCTACTTCAGCGATATCTGACACTGATTGTTGGAATTCATTGTGGTCAGTCAAGATGACTTGCTCTGCACCTTCTGCTTTAGCTGATGTGATGACGCGTGGTGCTTCTACACCAAAATAGTTCAAAACATAGGCTGTTTCTTCGTTTGGTGTTCCAAGTGCTACTGCTTCTGTGTCCAATCCATAAGCCTCTTTTGCAAGATAGGCAAAGGCTACAGATGACCCGATGGCATCTGAGTCGGGATTTTGGTGACCAAATACTAGAATCTTAGACATGATAATACCTCTTTTCTTTATTCATCTTATTTTAGCACTTTTTTCCTCTTTTGACAAAAGTAAGAGGAGTCAAAGGACTCCTCGTTAGACATCAATATGGTTGACTAGATTATTCTCTTGATTTTCGGATAAAAATCGTTCTTTCTGTGGACGTTTCTTGCGTTTGAGGAGAGCTTCTGCAGACATGGCTTCTTCCTTACTGGCAAAACCCTCTACATAGATGAGTTTGACTGGCAAGCGAGCTCGGGTATACTTGGCTCCCTTACCACTATTATGAACGGAAAGGCGCCTCTTCACATCCGTTGTATAGCCCGTATAGTAAGAACCATCGCGGCACTCCACCACGTACATATATGCCTTATGATCCATAGTAAATCTCTTGAATTTCTGGTGTATAGGAACCATCATCATTGTGAACGATGAGAGGTGGCAAGACCTTAAAGCCACTTGTTGAACCATCCTTGATGGCCTCAATCAAGAGCATATTTGCTTCCTTTTCTCTTTTTGGATAAACAAATTGCAGGCGCTTAGGAGCTAGATTATGCTGTTGTAACGTATCCAAGATATCTAAAAGTCGATCAGGACGATGAACCATGGCCAAGCGTCCATTGGATTTGAGAATACTCTGGGCACTACGACAGATTTCTTCCAAATTAGTCGTAATTTCATGGCGCGCCAAGAGATAATGTTCACTCTCGTTCAGATTGGAATGAGGATCTACCTTGAAATAGGGCGGATTACACAAAATCATATCCACCTTACTTCCCTGAATGTAAGCAGGCATATTTTTCAAATCATCACAGATGACCTCCATCTGCTCTTCCAAACCATTCAAACGGACAGAGCGCTCAGCCATATCTGCCAAACGCTCCTGAATCTCAACAGCCAAAATCTGTGCCTGAGTTCGAGTGCTAGCAAATAGCCCAACTGCTCCATTTCCAGCGCAAAAATCCACTATCAAGCCCTTTTTAGGAAAACGTGGAAAACGTGACAAGAGAACACTATCCACCGAATAGCTAAAAACCTCTCTATTTTGAATGATTTTAATATCTGTCGAAAAGAGCTGGTTAATACGCTCTCCTGATTTTAATAATTGTTCTTCTTCCATGGTCCTATTATAGCAAATTTATATTAACATTACAAAAGATAGAAATTTCTAACTAGTGTTTCTGATTCTTCAAATGTTGAAGGGCTTCCTTGGTCCAAATTGGCATCATTCGTTTGAGAGGAGCAAAGCCATAGTTAAAACGATCGCTTGAAAAGCGTCTCCGTCTTGGAAACTGATGCTTTTCTTCCTCCAAAGTGCGGATAGAAAGACTAGCTTTCCCTGTAAATTCATCTAAATCCACTACTTGAACTTGAACCTCTTCATCAACTTTCAAGGCTTCTTGGATATTTTCAATAAAGCCTGTCCGAATCTCTGAAATGTGAATCAGTCCCGTATCACCCGTCTCTAGCTCAACAAAGGCACCGTAGGGCTGAATCCCTGTAATACGGCCCTTTAGCTTATCACCGATTTTCATCTTAGTCCTCGATTTCAATTGTTTCAATCACGACATCTTCAACTGGCTTGTCCATGGCCCCTGTCTCAACAGCAGCAATGGCATCCAAGACAGCGTAAGAAGCTTCATCAGCTAGCTGACCAAAAACAGTATGACGGCGGTCTAGGTGAGGTGTCCCACCTTGGTTGGCATAGATTTCCGCAATCGGTTCTGGCCAACCACCACGAGCAATTTCTTTCTTAGAATAAGGCAAATGTTGATTTTGCACGATAAAGAACTGGCTGCCGTTAGTATTTGGACCAGCATTAGCCATAGAAAGGGCACCACGGATATTGTAAAGTTCTTCTGAGAATTCATCCTCAAATGATTCGCCGTAGATTGACTCGCCACCCATACCAGTTCCAGTTGGGTCTCCACCTTGAATCATAAAGTCCTTGATAATACGGTGGAAAATGACACCATCATAGTAACCATCTTTTGAAAGAGCTACAAAGTTAGCCACTGTTTTAGGAGCATGTTCAGGGAAAAGCTTGATACGCAAGTCTCCGTGATTGGTCTTAATAGTCGCGATAGGACCTTCTACTGTTTCAATGTCTACTTGTGGGAAATGCAATTCTTTTTCTACCATACCAAATCCTTCTAAGGCATCAAAAATGCCATTTTCTTCTAATGTTTTTGTAATATAATCTGCTTTTTCTTTGATGTTATCATGAGAAATTCCCATTGCAACGCTGATTCCAGCATAATCAAAGAGTTCCAAGTCATTCAGCCCATCTCCAAAAACCATGACGTTCTCTGGTTTCAAGCCAAGGTGTTCCACAACCTTTTCCACACCTGTCGCCTTAGAACCTGAAATCGGCACAATGTCAGACGAATGCTCATGCCAACGAACCATGCGAAGTTTATCTGAGAGACTGTCAGGCAATCTCAAGTCATCACCCTTATCTTCAAAAGTCCACATCTGATAGATAGCTTCTTTTTCATGGAAATCTGGATCTACATCTAAGTCGGGATAAATTGGATTGATAGTCTCACTAATCATATCGGTGCGAGTCGACAACTTGGCATCATGACTCCCAACCAAACCATACTCAATTCCCTCTTGCTTGGCCCAAGAGATATACTCCTCAACATCTGACTTCTCAATCTGATGCTGATAAATGACCTGACCTTTTTTATCTTCGATATAAGCCCCATTCAAAGTTACAAAAAAGTCAGGCTTGAGCTCACGAATCTCCGGAACGACACCAAAAATCCCTCGTCCAGAAGCAATACCTGTCAAAATTCCTTTCTCACGTAATTGCTTAAAAACAGTTGGGATTGAAGCTGGAATAAAACCTGTCTTTGAATTTCGCAATGTATCATCAATATCAAAAAAGACAATCTTGATTTTCTTTGCCTTGTATCTTAATTTGGCATCCATCTCACTACCTCTTTAATCTAACTCTTTCCATTATACCATAAAGTAGAGAAATCCCCTATTTTCAAAAAGTTTCCAGTTTTATTGTAAGTCCTTGGATAAGTATAAAACTAAATCATTATCATTTTGACAACTTGCACCCATTTCTAGCGGTTTATTTCTATACCAGACACCTGTTCCATCTGGAATGTAGCCTCGTTTGATATACAATCTCTGGGCAGGACCATAGCCTAAGTGCAAACCTACACCAAGAGTGACCTTACTCGAAACAAACTTGGCTCGTTTTTCTGCTTCTTCTAGTAGTTGATTCCCAATCCCTTGATTTCGAAAATGCTCAAACACATTAAAATCTGATAATTCTGGATAGACTTCTGCAAAAGGACCATGTTTAGCAGAGGACAAAATGGTAACGTAGCCCGCTACAGCACCATCAATCTCTGCAACTAAGACTTCTCTCTCCCCACTTTCCTGTTCCAGAAAATATCTAGCCAAAATTTCCTCTCTACCAGGCCAACCTTGATTCATAAATCCATGAGATAAGGATTCAATATCAGACTTAATCATATTTCTAATCGTACAATTCATCTTTGACTTACCCACCTTTACTCTTTCTATTACCATTATAGCACGCCAAGGTCAGAAAAAACTATCTCGTGAAAAAAAGACCCAACCGGGTCTGAAAAAGAGGTCCACTCGGACCCAAACTCGCTCTCTCATTTCAAAGCTCGTGAAAAAAAGACCCAAACGGGTCTGAAAAAGAGGTCCACCCGGACCTCTTTTTTAATCTTCGTTTACGAAAGGCATCAAAGCCATTACGCGAGCGCGTTTGATAGCTGTTGTTACTTTACGTTGGTTTTTAGCTGAAGTTCCTGTTACACGACGAGGAAGGATTTTCCCACGTTCTGAAACGAAACGGCTAAGAAGCTCAGTATCTTTGTAATCAACATATTCAATTTTGTTTGCTGCGATGTAATCAACTTTTTTACGGCGTTTGAATCCGCCACGACGTTGTTGAGCCATGTTTTTTCTCCTTTATAATTTTAGTTGTCCATTAGAATGGTAAATCATCATCTGAAATATCCAATGGATTTGTTGCTCCAAATGGATTTTCATCACGTGAAAAGTCTGGTACTGAATTTGTAGGCGCTGAATAGTTTGCAGTTGGTGCAGAATAAGCTCCACCTGTGTGACCCTCACGCACACTACGGCTTTCCAACATTTGGAAATTCTCAGCCACGACCTCTGTCACGTAGACACGTTGTCCTTGCTGGTTATCGTAACTACGAGTCTGGATACGACCTGTCACCCCGATAAGTGAGCCTTTTTTAGCCCAGTTAGCAAGGTTTTCAGCCTGTTGGCGCCACATAACGACATTGATAAAATCAGCCTCACGTTCGCCATTTTGACTCTTAAATGTACGGTTTACTGCAAGAGTAAAAGTCGCAACTGCTACATTTGATGGGGTATAACGCAACTCAGCGTCACGTGTCATACGCCCTACAAGTACAACATTGTTAATCATAGTTTACCTTCTTACGCGTCAGTTTTGACGATCATGTGACGAAGAATGTCAGCGTTGATTTTTGAAAGACGGTCAAACTCTTTAAGAGCTGCGTCGTCGTTAGCTTCAACGTTAACGATGTGGTAAAGTCCTTCGCGGAAATCTTGGATTTCGTATGCAAGACGACGTTTTTCCCATGATTTTGATTCAACAACAGTTGCACCGTTGTCAGTCAAGATAGAGTCAAAACGTGCTACCAAAGCGTTTTTCGCTTCTTCTTCAATGTTTGGACGAATGATATAAAGAATTTCGTATTTAGCCATTGATATGTTCCTCCTTTTGGTCTAATGACCCCTAGTCTTTGCAAGGGGTAAGTGAGGTTTGCTCACAATAAACTATTATACTAGAAAAACTGATAGATAGCAAGATAAAATTGAAAAAAGAAGATGAAAATATCTTCTTTTTACTAGTTTATGGTTTGATACGGTGCAACATACGTGGGAATGGAATAGCTTCGCGGATATGTTTAGTTCCTGCTGCGAAAGTTACCATACGCTCGATACCGATACCAAATCCACCATGTGGTACTGTACCATATTTACGAAGGTCAAGGTAGAATTCATATTCTGTACGATCCATTCCAAGTTCTTCCATTTTAGCAACAAGGGCATCGTAGTCTTCCTCACGCATAGATCCACCAATGATTTCTCCGTAACCTTCTGGGGCAAGCAAGTCTGCACAAAGTACGCGCTCTGGATTTCCAGGAACTGGTTTCATGTAGAAGGCCTTGATAGCTGCTGGGTAGTTGATAACGAAAGTTGGCACACCAAAGTGGTTTGAAATCCAAGTTTCATGCGGTGAACCGAAGTCATCTCCATGTTCCAAATGCTCGTAGTCTGCATCTTCATCGTTTTCATGCTCTTGCAAGAGGTCAATGGCTTGATCGTAAGTGATGCGTTTGAAAGGCTCTGCAATGTAGCGTTTCAAAAGTTCAGTATCACGTTCCAAAGTTTCCAAGGCTTGAGGAGCACGATCCAAAACACCTTGAAGAAGAGCTTTTACATAAGCTTCTTGCAAGTCAAGTGACTCATCGTGTGTCAAGTATGAGTACTCCGCATCCATCATCCAAAACTCAGTCAAGTGACGGCGCGTTTTTGATTTTTCAGCACGGAATACTGGACCAAAGTCAAATACACGACCAAGAGCCATAGCCCCTGCTTCTAGGTAAAGCTGACCTGATTGACTCAAGTAGGCTGGTGTTCCAAAGTAGTCTGTTTCAAAGAGTTCCGTTGAATCTTCTGCTGCGTTTCCTGAAAGAATAGGGCTATCAAACTTCATGAAGCCGTTCTTGTCAAAGAACTCATATGTTGCATAGATGATAGCGTTACGGATTTGCATGACCGCTACTTGCTTACGAGAACGGAGCCACAAGTGACGGTTGTCCATCAAGAAGTCTGTTCCATGTTCTTTTGGCGTGATTGGGTAATCTTGTGATTCACCGATGACTTCGATGTCTGTGATATCGAGTTCATAGCCAAACTTAGAACGCTCATCTTCTTTGACAATCCCTGTCACATAAACAGAAGTCTCTTGGCTCAAGTGTTTGATCGTTTCAAATTTTTCAAGACCTACCTCTTCACCAAATTTTTCGATAAAGTTTGGTTTGAAAGCCACACCTTGGAAGAAGGCTGTTCCGTCACGCAATTGCAAGAAGGCAATTTTCCCTTTTCCTGATTTATTGGCAACCCAGGCTCCGATGGTCACTTCTTGACCAACGTAGTCTTTTACTTCGATGATTGTTACACGTTTTGTCATGTTTTATCTTCCTTTTTTTGTTTAACTTGTCTAAAGACATTATTACCCACTATTGTACCACAAATAATGCCTGATAGCTAGATTCTACTAGAGAAAAATCGCGAGATTTTCGTTACAAAAAATCTTCGCTAACAAGACGAAGATTCTAAGTTTTATTTTTCCATAAATTGATGCAAACGACGAATAGCTTCTTTTAATGTATCCAAGTCTGTGGCATAGCTGAGACGAACATTTTCTGGTGCTCCAAATCCAGCTCCTGTAATCAAGGCAAGTCCGACTTCTTCGAGAATAGCTGTTGCAAACTCTGTCACATCGGTATAACCCTTCATTTCCATCGCTTTTTTAACATTTGGGAAGAGATAGAAGGCACCTTGGGGCTTGACAACTTCAAAACCTGGGACTTGGCACAAGAGTGGATAAATGGTATTCAAACGTTCTTCAAAGGCTTGGCGCATGGTTTCAACAGAGTCTTGCGGTCCAGTTAGGGCTTCAATGGTAGCATATTGAGATACTGCTGTCAGATTTGAAGTCGTTTGTCCTGTCAATTTGCTCATAGCAGCGATAATTTCAGGATTTCCCACAGCATAACCTACACGCCAACCAGTCATGGCATAGGCCTTAGATACACCGTTAATCACGATGGTTTGCTTGCGAATGGCTTCTGACAGACTAGAGATTGGAACAAACTCATTCCCGTTATAAACCAAACGACCATAAATATCATCTGCTAGGATAAGGACATCATGCGCAACAGCCCAATTTCCGATAGCCATGAGTTCCTCACGAGAGTAAATCATACCAGTCGGATTCGATGGCGAATTGAGAACCAAGACCTTGGTCTTATCTGTTCGGGCTGCTTCTAGCTGCTCTACTGTTACTTTAAAGTGATTGTCTTCCTTGGCCTGGACAAAGACTGGCACACCTTCTGCCATCTTGACCTGGTCTCCATAGCTGACCCAGTATGGTGTAGGAATAATGACCTCATCACCTGGATTGACCACAGCCATAAAGAAGGTGTAGAGAGAGAACTTAGCACCAGTGGCAAAGGTAACCTCGTTGGCCGCTACGGAATACCCATAGTAGCGTTCAAAATAGGTATTAACCGCCGCTTTTAACTCTGGTAGGCCTGAAGCAACTGTATAAAAGGAAGCTCGTCCATCTCGAATCGCTTCTACCGCTGCATCCTGAATGTTTTCAGGAGTATGAAAATCAGGCTGTCCCAAGGTTAAGAAAAGAACATCCTTTCCCTGAGCTTTTAATGCTTTGGCTCTTGCATCACTAGCTAGAGTGACGCTTTCTTCCATTTCTAGTACACGTTTGGATAGTTTCATATGCCCTCCTTATCGGATCACTACTCCTGTTTCAAAGTCGACCAAATAGTACTGATTTCCTGACTTGACTTCCCAAATCGGCTTGTCCTGATAACGACCAAAGGTGATTTTGTCAATGTCGCTAGCTCCTTTTTCCCTCGAAATCGTCGCTGCCTTGTCTTGAGAAATCCCTTTATCAAGCTGATAAACATAAATCTTATGGTCATTCTTCTCAATCAGTACGGCAATGGCCTCTTGCTTTTTATTATGTCCCAGAACACTGTAATAGCCCTCTAGACCATTGTAGAAATCAACCTGATCTGCCTGTTCCAATTCTGCATACTGCTTGGCCAGTTTTTCTCCCTCAACTCTAGCATCTTGATAGGGTTTCATGCTGAGTGATATCAGATAAAGGAAGGAAGTGGTCATGACTAGTACCACCAGAGCAATGCCGATTCCATACTGTAAAAGTAGCTTGTTTTTTGCTTTTTTCTGTCTTAGTTTCACTCGTCTATTTTACCATCTCTCTTCCTTTATTACAAGTGAAGACAGGAACATTCTAAGATTATTTTCCTATAAAATATAAGTTCTTGTTTTTCTGTCTAATTATTGATAAAATAACCTTATGAAACAATATTTGAAAGAGAAAATTTCCGATAATCAATTAGACTTAAAAACAGCTATCGTCCTCAATAAAGCCATACGGACTTTTAAACCATATGAAGCCAAAGCCGCTAAAGAACATGGGCTAACACCCACTCAATTTTCAGTTTTGGAAACCCTCTATAGCAAGGGGGAACTACGCATTCAGGATTTGATTGAAAAAATGCTAGCCACTTCTGGAAACATGACTGTTGTCATTCGAAATATGGTTCGAGATGGGTGGATTTCTAGAACTTGTGACCCCAAGGATCGTCGCTCCTTTTTCCTGAAATTAACACCTGCAGGACGCAGAAAAATCGAAGAGGTTCTTCCTGACCATATCGATTCGATCGTAGAAGCACTCAGCATCTTGGAAGATGGCGAAAAGGAAGATTTAATCCGCATTTTAAAAAAATTTAAAAATTTGTGAGCAAAATTATTGCTAATTAGTATCATTTGTTGTAACATAGATGGTAACAAAAGAGTTCGCTCTTTGAATTTTAAACTAAAGGAGACATATCATGTCTAAAAAAGTATTATTTATCGTCGGCTCACTTCGCCAAGGTTCTTTCAACCACCAAATGGCCCTCGAAGCTGAAAAAGCACTTGCCGGAAAAGCGGAAGTTAGCTATCTTGATTACTCAGCTGTTCCTCTCTTCAGCCAAGATTTGGAAGTTCCAACTCATCCAGCTGTAGCTGCTGCTCGTGAAGCAGTTCTTGCTGCGGATGCCATCTGGATTTTCTCTCCAGTCTACAACTTCTCTATCCCTGGAACAGTGAAAAACTTGCTTGACTGGCTCTCTCGTGCCATTGATTTGTCTGATACACGTGGTGCTTCTGCCCTCCAAGACAAGTTTGTTACTGTCTCATCTGTAGCCAATGCCGGTCACGAACAACTCTTTGCTATTTACAGAGAACTCTTGCCATTTATCCGTACACAAGTCGTTGGTGACTTTACAGCCGCTCGTGTCAATGACTCTGCTTGGGCAGATGGAAAATTGGTGTTAGAAGAAGCAACTGCTTCATCACTTGCAAAACAAGCGGACGACCTTCTTGCAGCCATCAACTAATCCAGCAAAAACCAGCTCGAATGAGCTGGTTTTATGCTTGTTTTACAAAGACGAGTTCTAAATCACTTGATAAATCAGGTCGGTAGTCAAAACCTGCAAAACTGAGCTTGCGAGCTTGTTCGACTGTATGGATTTGCCCCTCTATCAAGGCGGTCAAAAAGGCACCACGGGCTTTTTTTGAAATGGTTGAGTGGATTTTCAACTGGCCTGCCTTGTCCTCCATAAATTTGAAGGTCACCATTTTTTCTCTGATTTCCTTAGAAAATACAGTCTCAAACTCCGATGACAAGAGGGAGAAAATCACTTCTTCCTGCTTCAGAGCCTCATCATAGGCTACCTTCCAATGACTCTTTAAAGTCTTACCAGCGACTTTTAACTTCATCAAAAAGTCCAAACGGTGAGGCGCCATAGGTGATAAGGCTGGAACAACACCATACAAAGCCGAGGTAATAAAGACATGATTTTCAAGATAGGCTTGTTCTACCTCGGTCAGTTTGTCTCGCTTGATATGACGGTACATAAGCCCATCAAAAAGTTTCAAAGCTGGGTAGTGTTGAGCAGTTTGCCTTTTCAAAGCTTGGATATGTTGAAATTCTTCCGCAGCTTTCTCGGCTGAAACTTTGTAAAAACTCTCCAATTGACTGGCAGAATAGAGAGCCAAGGCATCAAGCACAGCCTGACTTTCTGGTCTTAAAGGAGTTGCCTCGATACTTGGCAAATCTGTGTTCATTTCTTTTGCTGTAGGGATTAAAATTTTCATATTAATAGTGTAGCATATTTTTTTGCCACTACCAAGAAACTCATCTAAAAAACCTCGGTTTGAACGAGGTTTTTCTGTTTATTTTGGTCATCCTAACCAGACAGCCACGAGAACAAGGGCTAGGCCAGCTAAACTTGTTAAGATAGATAAGAATTTATCTTTTTTCTCCTTGAACTGAGAAAAACCTATCTTCAAAGCGAGCAGTCCGAGTAGCATTGAAGCAACCATCACATAAAAACCCATTTGTTTGTCCTCCATTAGTCTTAATTTACCTTATTATAGTATATACTTCTTAAATAAAGCTTTTTTATACTCAATGAAAATCAAAGAGCAAACTAGGAAGCTAGCCGCAGGTTGCTCAAAGCACAGCTTTGAGGTTGCAGATAAAGTTGACGTGGTTTGAATTTGATTTTCGAAGAGTATTACTGTACTTTAAAGGTCTTGAGATAGTTGTCTCTTCCTACTTGACCTTCGAAGGTTTTACCATTTTCAAGGTAAGGAAGGTCATCGGATACTGAGGCCTTAACCTTATATATCTTACCATCAACTTTAAAGAAGTAGACGGTGTCTCCCTTGATAACAGCTGATTTGAGGTCTGCCACCACTCCTTTGATACTTTCAGTTGTTGCATTGTCAATCTCAAGATCGTTTTTATTGGCATATTTACTGAGCAGTTCTTCTACTGTCGTGGCTACGATAACATTTTGGTACTCAACTGCGTCTACCAGAGCATACTCTTTGACCAGACCAGCATTGTCCTTCAAGCCCATGATGTAGAGAGGCTTGTCATTGAGGTTGATGAGGATTGGGAAGGTTGCCTTGTAGGATTTCTCCTGAACAGCACCTTCGGCTGATTCACGGGCTGATTCTTCGGTCGCAGAAGCCAAGCTGTACTTAGTGATTTCTCCTGTTCGCATATTTTCTAGGATAAAACCAAGATTACTTTCATCTGCATTGGCCGACGTCACACCTGTGTAGAGATAGATGTCATTGCCGATAGACAAGTAATTATAGCCCTTGGTAGTCTGGGTCACGTTTTTCTTGGAAATCATAGCATTCCAGAAACCGTCCTTGTACTTGCCGTTGTAGTTGATTTGCTCAATGGTTTCCTCAGCTGGATAGACCCTGTCTACCCATTCTGGGACTTCTGATAAGCTGTATTCCTTGGTTTCTCCATTTGTAGCATCCAAGATAATGACTGAAACAGGACGGGGAACCGCAAGTCCAAATTGCTTTTGGTAAACCGTAGCCACATAGAAAGGATTACCTTCATCGTCCACCTCAAAAGATGGAGTCTTGAAGATTTTAGTTGGGTACTTCAAGCGCAGGTGACGCTTGACATCACGGTTAAAATACTCCGAATCCGAATACTTGATTGGTGTCTTCAAGTCCACCAAGTCCGCATTTCCAGTCACCATGTCTACCTTGATATACTCGCCGATTCCCTTGGCCTGATTATTAAACCACTTGATAGGATCTGCGTATTCTAGTGGTGTAACCCGATAAGGCTTCCCATCAATTGTCAATTGGGTATAGGTATCTGCCGCTACGTACTGCGACACCTTATCTGTTAGGGAACCCAAGTAGCGGTCCCCAATTTTTTCAGCGGTACTTCTATCTAAGATAGGAACCTTACTGGTATCAGTCTTAGGAAAATCAGTAAAGTCTTTTTCCGTAACCGTGACTACATTGGCATAATTTTTAGCCTGAAAAATGCTAGAAGTTACCAAGGAAACCAAGGCTGCTAAGAGAAGAATTCCTCCAATAGAAGCTAAAAGGATTTTCCCTAACCGATTGATTTTGAAACCCTCAAGATTTAAGGCAGCTTCCGCCTTTCCGTGGCGCACATGAACCGTTTTGACCAGATTGATTCCCTTGCCAAAGCCAAATAAGATTGCTACAACCAGCAAATGCCCACAGAGGAAAAAGAGAAATTCCCAGCTGGTCAGGTTAAGAGGCGGTAAAAAGATATACCAGGTCGTTGCGATAAAAATAAGTTCAAAGACTATTCGTTTCATTTGCTTTCCTCCTAAATGATTCGTCCTTCCAAGTGATCCAGTTCATGCTGGCAAATCTGAGCCGGGAAGCCTGTCAAAGTAATGGTCTGTTCCTGCCACTTGCTGTCACAATAGGCAACCCTTATGATTTCATAACGCTTAGTAGGTCTCACACCTGTCAAGGACAAACAACCTTCCTCTGTCTCATAAACTCCTTCAGAGGACAGGAGCACTGGGTTAAACATGACCACAGGAACCAAGCCAAGATTAAAGATAATCACGCGCTTCTGCACCCCAATCATATTGGCAGCCAGACCGACACAAGTCTCACGATTTGCTAAAAGCGTATCCTGCAAATCTCTAGCAAGATAAAGGTCTTCCTGACTTGCCGGCTGAGACACCTGAGATAAAAACAAAATATCCTTTACAATTTTCTTCTCCACTTCCTCACACTCCACTTACTTTTTACTATATTATAGCAATTATAGCACAAAAGACGGCAACTGCAAGCCCTTTCCCCTAACTATAGCAAAAAGCCATCCGAAGATGACTTTTTTTGCTATTTAATTTCTTTATAAGTTACTTCCATACCACGCTTAACAGCTGGACGGTTGGCAATTTTTTCTGCCCAGTTTACTAGATTCTGATAACTTGAGGCATCTAAAAATTTTGCAGAACCTTGGTAAAGTTTTCCTTGAACTAACTGTCCATACCAAGACCAGATAGCGATATCTGCAATCGTATAGTCATTTCCAGCAATATACGGTTTCTGAGCCAATTCCTTATCCAATAAATCCAACTGACGTTTCACTTCCATCGTAAAACGATTAATTGGATATTCCAATTTTTCAGGAGCATAATTAAAGAAGTGGCCAAATCCCCCACCTAGAAAAGGTGCAGCACCTGCTTGCCAGAATAGCCAATTTAAAACTTCTACCTTTTCCACAGGATTACTTGGTAAAAAGGCTCCAAATTTCTCAGCAAGGTATAGAAGAATATGAGCAGACTCAAAGACTCTCACTTCTTCAGTCCCTGACTGGTCCAACAAGGCTGGAATCTTTGAATTTGGATTAAGCTTTACAAAGTCTGAACCGAATTGATCCCCATCCATAATAGAAATCTTATACAAGTCGTAAGCCGCTTGCTCAAAACCAGCTTCTAGTAATTCTTCCAATAAGATAGTGACTTTCACACCATTTGGTGTTCCCAGCGAATACAGTCGAAAAGCTTGTTCTCCTTTTGGCAAGTTTTGTTCGAAACGGGCACCTGCTGTTGGTCTATTTAATCCTGTAAAGGCTCCTTGATTACTAGCTTCATCCTGCCATACGGTCGGTAATTGATAAGCTGACATCCGAAACCTCCCTTAAATCGCATTCTTATCAAAGCCAAGTTTACGTTGAACAAACTTGACAATTTCGACGATAAGTATCATTGAGAAGCTTCCAGCCATGACGATTCCCCATTGAGACAAGTCTAGTTTGGTTACGTGGAAGATTCCTTCAAGTGGTTCTACAACGATTGTTGCCATGAGAAGGATGAAGGATACCAAGATGGACCAGTTGAAGGTCTTAGACTTAAATGGGCCAACTGTCAAGATGGATTGGTAAACAGATTTCACATTGTAGGCATGGAAGAGCTGAATCAAACCAAGTGTTGCAAAGGCCATAGTAAGGGCATCTGCGTGAATGGCATGATTGTCACCCACGTGAACTGGGTAAAGAAGGGCAAGACCATAAACACTCATAACAATAGCTGCTTGGAGTACACCTTGATAGATAATAGAACTCAAAACACCACCTGAGAAGAAGCTTGCCTTGCGTCCACGTGGTTTATGGTTCATGACACCAGGCTCAGCTGGCTCAACACCAAGAGCGATAGCTGGGAAGGTATCTGTTACCAAGTTGATCCACAAAAGATGAACTGGCTGCAAGACATCCCAACCAAACAAGGTTGATAGGAAGATGGTTAATACTTCAGCAGTATTGGCAGAAAGTAGGTACTGAATAGTCTTTTGGATGTTTGAGAAGACCTTACGTCCTTCTTCAACTGCAACGATAATAGTCGCAAAGTTATCATCTGCAAGGATCATGTCAGATGCACCCTTAGAAACCTCTGTACCAGTGATTCCCATACCGATACCGATATCAGCTGTTTTCAGAGCTGGCGCATCATTGACACCATCACCTGTCATGGCAACGACTTTACCTTGTTTTTGCCAAGCCTTGACGATACGAACCTTGTGTTCTGGAGACACACGGGCATAAACAGAGTATTGACCAACGACTTTTTCAAAGTCTTCATCAGATAGTTCGTTGAGCTCAGCACCAGTTAAAACATGTCCTTCTGTATCATTTGCGTCAATGATTCCCAAACGTTTAGCAATAGCTTCTGCAGTGTCTTGATGGTCACCTGTGATCATGATTGGACGAATTCCCGCTTCCTTAGCCACACGAACAGCCTCAGCAGCTTCAGGACGTTCAGGGTCAATCATCCCAATCAAACCAGTAAAGATTAAATCATTTTCAAGCTCTTCAGAAATAAGGTTTTCTGGAATGCTGTCAATAATCTTATAAGCACCAGCAAGGACACGCAAGGCTTGGTGAGCCATTTCAGAGTTGTTTGTATGGATGAGATTTGCAACCTTCTCATCAATCGGAGCAATATCCCCAGCCTTATCACGAAGAACACAACGTTTCAAGAGTTGGTCTGGCGCACCTTTAACAGCTACGAGGAAGCGTCCATCTGCAAGTGGATGAACTGTTGACATGAGCTTACGTTCAGAATCAAATGGCAACTCAGCCACACGAGGATATTTCTCTAAAAATCCTTTGACATCGTAGCCCTTGTCCAAAGCATATTGGATAAAGGCTGTTTCGGTTGGATCACCAATCAAGTTTCCTTCCACATCAATTTTCGTATCATTGGCCAAGACAACTGAACGAAGCAGGGGCATTTCAAGACCTAGTTCAATGTCATCAGCTGAGTCATGTAGAACCGCATCGTAGAAGACTTTTTCGACGGTCATCTTGTTCATAGTCAGCGTACCAGTCTTGTCAGAAGCGATGATTTCTGTTGAACCAAGAGTTTCTACAGCTGGCAACTTACGAACGATAGAGTTTCTTTTAGCCAAAACTTGAGTACCGAGGGCAAGAACGATAGTTACGATAGCTGGGAGACCTTCTGGAATGGCTGCAACGGCAAGGGCAACAGAGGTCATCAACTCACCGAGTGGATTTTTCCCTTGAATGAAAACACC
The DNA here is from genome assembly GCF_001810785.1 of Streptococcus sp. HMSC073F11. Classification (GTDB taxonomy): domain Bacteria; phylum Bacillota; class Bacilli; order Lactobacillales; family Streptococcaceae; genus Streptococcus. Next base: position 490,902 of record NZ_KV802698.1, on the reverse strand, counting down.
AACTACAAAAGTAACAAGGGCAATGACCAAAATTGCATAAGTCAAGACCTTAGAAAGGTTGTTCAAGTTTTGTTTAAGTGGTGTGTCTGTCTCATCTGCATCTTGGAGCATGCCAGCGATATGACCAACTTCCGTGTACATACCTGTATTGACAACAACTCCAAGACCACGACCATAAGTCACATTTGAGTTTTGGAAAGCCATATTGACACGATCACCAATACCAGCATCTGCAGCAAGCTCGACTGACAAGTCTTTTTCGACTGGCACAGACTCACCTGTAAGAGCTGCTTCTTCAATTTTAAGAGAGTTGGCTTCTAGTAAACGTAGGTCTGCTGGCACTACATCACCTGCTTCGAGGGCAACGATATCTCCAGGTACCAATTCTTTAGAGTCAATCTCCGCCATGTGACCATCGCGAAGAACGCGGGCAGCTGGACTTGACATAGATTTGAGGGCTTCGATGGCTTCTTCTGCTTTTCCTTCTTGGTAAACACCAAAGGCAGCATTGATGATAACCACAGCTAGGATGATAATAGCATCTGCGATATCTTCCCCACCAGAAGTCACGACTGACAAGATTGCTGCCGCAACTAGGATGATAATCATCAAATCCTTAAATTGCTCGATGAATTTGACCAGGATTGATCGTTTCTCTCCTTCTTCGAGTTCATTGTGGCCGAATTCAGCAAGGCGTTTTTCTGCCTCGCTTGATGACAAACCTTGCTCGGTCGCATCCACAGCCTTCAAGACCTCTTCAGGACTTTGAATGTAAAACGCTTGGCGTTTTTGTTCTTTTGACATGTGTCTCCTCCTTGACATTGTGTGCAAAACAGACTCTCTTTTTCTCATCGTATCTTATCACGACAAACAAAAAGAGACCTGTTAATCATAACAAGTCTCGCTGTTTAAGATAGGGCCGGAAAGCATACTCTTCAGTATAAAATTCGGAATGACGACACTATCACAGGTTTCTGCCAGCTACTCCCTTGAGTAGTACTATTATACCAAATTTTGAAAAGTTTTCAAAGAGTAAAAACTGCCTTATTTGAATTTTCCCTTGAAAACCAGTATAATGGTAGAATGCTATGTGACTAGAAAGGAAGTTGAATGAAGCAATCTATTTCAAATCTCAAGTTGGCGGAACGTGGTGCCATTATCAGTATTTCGACCTACCTGCTCTTGTCTGCAGCAAAATTGGCTACTGGACATCTCCTTCATTCATCCAGTTTGGTAGCCGATGGTTTTAACAACATGTCCGACATCATTGGAAATGTGGCCCTCTTGATTGGGATTCGAATGGCCCGCCAACCTGCAGACCGTGACCACCGTTTTGGTCACTGGAAGATTGAGGATTTGGCAAGCTTGATCACTTCTATCATCATGTTCTATGTCGGATTCGATGTCCTAAGGGATACCATCCAAAAGATTCTCAGTCAAGAAGAAACGGCCATTGATCCTCTGGGCGCAACTCTAGGAATCATTTCTGCAGCGATTATGTTTGTGGTCTATCTCTATAACACTCGCCTCAGTAAGAAATCCAACTCCAAGGCACTGAAGACCGCAGCAAAGGACAATCTTTCTGATGCTGTCATCTCACTTGGTACTAGCATTGCCATACTAGCAAGTAGTTTCAATTATCCGATTGTGGATAAACTGGTTGCCATCATCATCACTTTCTTTATCTTGAAAACTGCCTATGATATCTTCATCGAGTCCTCCTTTAGCCTATCAGATGGCTTCGACGACCGTCTACTTGAGGACTATCAAAAGGCTATCATGGAAATTCCCAAGATCAGCAAGGTTAAGTCCCAAAGAGGTCGTACCTACGGTAGCAACATTTATCTTGATATTACGCTAGAAATGAATCCTGACTTGTCTGTTTTTGAGAGTCATGAAATCGCGGATCAAGTCGAGTCTATGCTGGAGGAACGTTTTGGCGTCTTTGATACCGATGTCCATATTGAGCCAGCGCCTATCCCTGAGGATGAAATTTTAGACAATGTCTACAAAAAATTGCTTATGCGCGAACAATTGATTGACCAAGGAAATCAACTGGAAGAACTCTTGGCTGACGATTTTGTCTATATTCGTCAAGATGGAGAGCAGATGGATAAAGAGGCCTATAAAGCCGAAAAAGACTTGAATTCTGCTATCAAAGACATTCAAATCACTTCCATCAGTCAAAAGACCAAACTCATCTGCTATGAATTAGATGGCATCGTCCATACCAGTATCTGGCGACGCCACGAAACCTGGCAAAATATCTTTCATCAAGAAACCAAAAAAGAATAGAGAAATCCTGTCCATAAGACGGGATTTTTCTATTCTTCTAACTATCAAACTCACTTAGGTATTCATAGCGTTCGTATTTTTCAAGGAGTGCTTCGTTTTTCTCATCCAGTTCTTTTTGAAGAGTAGACAACTTACCAAAGTCAGAGCCGTTGGCCTGCATTTCCTCTTCAATAGCAGCGATACGATTTTCCAAGGCTTCAATATCACCTTCAATGCTTGCCCACTCCTGCTTTTCTTGATAGGTCATGCGTTTCTTGTCTTCACGAAACTTGACCACTTTCTCCTTTTCAGCCTTTTGCACTTGATTGGCCATCTCTGTTTCAAAGGCTTTTTCATCAAGATAGTCGGTGTAATGACCAAAGAAAGGACGAATTTTACCATTCTCAAATGCGAGAATCTTGGTCGCCACCTTATCCAAGAAATAGCGGTCGTGACTAACTGTCAAAACAGGTCCCGCAAATCCTTGCAAGAAATTCTCCAAAACTGTCAAGGTTGCAATATCCAAATCATTGGTTGGCTCGTCTAAAAGAAGAACATTTGGTTTTTCCAAGAGCAGTTTGAGGAGATAAAGGCGTTTTTTCTCTCCCCCAGACAATTTCTCAATCAAGGTTCCATGCGTCGAACGTGGGAAAAGGAACTGCTCCAGCAGCTCTGCAATCGAAGTTGTAGAACCACCGCTGGTCTTGACCTCTTCTGCCACTTCCTGCAAGTAATTGATCACTCGCTTGCTTTCATCCAAACCCTCAATTTGCTGAGAGAAATAGGCGATGCGAACAGTTTCCCCAATCACAACTTGTCCTGCTGTCGGCTCAAGACTTCCTGCAATCAGGTTAAGGAGAGTTGATTTCCCAACACCGTTGTCCCCAACAATTCCGATACGGTCTTTGGCCTGCACCAAGAGATTAAAATCTTGCAAAATAGGCTTGTTTTCATAGGCAAATGAAACATCCTGAAACTCGATGACTTTCTTCCCAATCCGACTGGTTTCAAAGTTCATAGTCAAGTCTGTCTCAGCAACGCCGCCTGAAACTTCCTTTTTCAGGTCGTGGAAACGATTGATACGAGCCTGTTGCTTGGTCGCACGCGCCTGCGGTTGTCTACGCATCCAGGCCAATTCTTGCTTATAGAGTTGTTCCTTTTTGTGGAGAAGAGCCGCATCGCGTTCATCCTGTTCCGCCTTAAGGCGAACATAGTCCTGATAATTCCCTTGATACTCTGTCAAGCCTGCGCGATCCAACTCGAAAATCTGTGTTGACAAAGCGTCCAAGAAATAGCGATCATGGGTGATAAAAAGGACGGTTTTCTTAGAATTTTTTAAAAAGAGGGTCAGCCACTCAATGGTCGCAATGTCCAGATGGTTGGTCGGCTCATCCAGAAGCAAGAGGTCATGGTTGCCAAGGAGAACTTGCGCCAACTGGACCCGTCTTCTTAAACCACCTGACAATTCCCCAACAGGAGTAGATAAGTCCTGAATACCCAGTTTACTGAGAACCGTCTTAACCTGACTCTCAATTTCCCAAGCTTGGAGAGAGTCCATTTCAGCCATGACCCGTTCCAAACTCGCCTGCTTGTCCTCACTGTAGTTGAGCATAATCAACTCATACTCACGAATGAGCTGGATTTCCTTGAGATCGCTGGATAGGACTGTATCCAAGACCGTCTTGCTATCATCAAAATCAGGGTCCTGAGTCAAGTAACCAATCTGGTAATCATTTTTAGCTGAAAAAGGACTGACATCCCCATCAAAGCCAGAAACACCAGAAAGGACATCTAAAAGGGTGGTCTTGCCAGTCCCATTGACACCAATCAGACCGATTCTGTCTAGGTCATGGATGATAAAGGAAATATCCTTAAAAACGGTCTTATCACCGACGGATTTACTTAGTTTTTCAACGATAAAATCACTCATTTTTTCTCCCTCAAGTAAGCATGGATGGCTTGACGGTCATTTTCCAATTCTCCATCGACAATGGCATATTCAATCTCTGTTAAAATCTCTCCCAAGTCTGGGCCTGGTTGATAGCCATATTCCTTAATCAAAATGCCACCATTAATCTGAATTTCTTTCTTGTCATGAATGGTCAGACTCTGGTAGGTTTCTGTGATGGCTTGTGGGTTGACTTCTTTTCCTTGGGCTTGACGAAGATTTTCAGCCTGTAAAAGCAAATCCAAGTCAAAGCGATAACAATCGCGCTTGCTCAATTCTCCCTTTTCACGCAAGGCCAAAATAGTCAGTAAATCCTGAACTTGCTTAGCAAACTGACGTGAGGTCTTCCAAGCCTTCAAAAATGGCTGCGCATTTTCAATATCCAAAGCCCACAGTAGAGCAGCCCAGGCTTGTTCAGAGGATTTAAAGGTGAAATCAGTCTCCAAATCAAACAGTCTATTAAGCTCGTCCTGGCTAGCTGCCATATCAGGGAGATAATCATAAGCTTGACTCTCAATCATGGAAGTCAAGCCCCTTCTCCAAAATGGAGCCAGCAAGAGTTTATCAAACTCAACGAAGGTACGCTCCACAGAAATTTTCTCCAAAAGTGGCGTCAAAGTCTTCATAGCTTTAAATGTTTCTGAATCAAGCTCAAAGCCAAGACTGGCCTGAAAACGGAAGCCACGCATAATCCGCAAAGCATCTTCGTTGAAACGCTCACTTGCCACTCCAACCGCCCGCAAAACTTGATTTTCTAAGTCTTCTAAACCATGGAACAAGTCAATGATTTCTCCTGTATCGTCCAAGGCAAAGGCGTTGACTGTGAAATCACGGCGTTTGAGGTCTTCTTCTAGCGAGCGCACAAAAGAGACCGCACTGGGTCTGCGATAGTCCACATAGACATCCTCTGTCCGAAAAGTAGTCACCTCATACTCCTCGTCCCCATCTAAGACCAAGACAGTTCCATGCTCGATTCCGATATCGGCTGTTCGCGGAAAGATCTGCTTGGTTTCTTCTGGATAAGAAGACGTCGCAATATCCACATCATGGATAGGGCGATTGAGGAGGGCATCTCGAACAGAGCCCCCAACAAAATAGGCCTCAAAACCTGCTTCTTTAATTTTTTCTAATACTGGTAAAGCCTTCTGAAATTCAGAAGGCATTTGCGTTAATCTCATAATAAGTGTTCTAATCCATAGACAAGCTCATGACGCTTGACAACTTCTTTAATTCCCAAATTCACCCCTGTCATGAAGGAGCTACGATCATAGGAGTCATGACGGAGGGTCAATCCTTCTCCCTGATTGCCAAAGATAACTTCCTGATGGGCTACTAAGCCTGGCAAACGTACTGAGTGTATCCGCATGCCATCAAAGTCAGCACCACGAGCACCTACAATCAATTCTTCTTCATCAGGCGCACCTTGCTGGGTAGACTCTCGAACTTCTGCCATTAACTCAGCTGTTTTAATAGCTGTTCCACTCGGAGCATCCTTTTTCTTGTCATGATGGAGCTCGATAATCTCCACATTTGGGAAATATTTAGCAGCCTGCCTTGCAAATTGCATGAGTAAAACAGCACCCAAGGCAAAATTTGGAGCGATTAAACCACCCAAATTTTGTTCACGAGAAAATGCTTTCAGCTCTGCAATTTCTTCACTCGTGAAACCAGTTGTTCCAACTACTGGAGCAAAACCATTTTCAAGAGCAAAGCGTGTATTTTCATAGGCAACAGCTGGAGTTGTAAAATCTACCCAAACATCTGCTTTAAAGCCTGCTAAATCAGCCTTATCATTAAAAACAGGAATACCCTGCCATTCTGATTCAGACTCAAAAGGATCCAAAACTGCTACCAAGTCCAAGTCCGGCTCAGCCAAGACCATCTGACAAGCAGCTTGTCCCATCTTTCCCTTAAAACCAGCAATAATTACTCGAATACTCATCTCTACTCCTGTCTAAGATACAAAGCCTGTAGGAACACAAAGTGAAAATAGGAGTTCTGATAAAGAAGTGTCTACTCCTTGGAAGAACTATCTTTTTCACACAGGGTTCCAGGCTTGTTCAACTGCTAACTTCTTAACTAGTCTAGAAATGCCAACTAAATCACTGGAATATAACCCAGAGCAATACTTCCTGCACCTAGGTGTGTTCCAATGACACTACCAAATGTAGCAAGTGAAATATCCGAACCCACTCCAGATTCCAACAAGTGCTGGCGCAATTCCTCAGCCTTTTCGGGAGCATTCCCGTGAATGACAATGATACGGTATTGGCCTGAAGCTGTTGTTTCCTTGATAATCTCAATTAAGCGCTTGGTTGCTTTCTTTTCAGTACGAACTTTTTCGTAAACTTCAATCACACCTTGGTCGTTGAAATAAAGGATTGGCTTAATGCTAAGCAAATTGCCCAAAATGGCAGCCCCATTTGAAAGGCGTCCACCTTTCACCAAATGATCCAAATCATCTACCATGATAAAGGCTGACGTACGACTAATTTGAATGGCTAGCTTATCCTGAATGATGGCAAAATCATCGCCTTGGTCTTGCCAGCTAAAGACGCTTTCAACCATGATTCCCAGAGGAGCACTTGTAATCAAAGTGTCTGGAAAAGCAATGGTTAAGCCCTCATATTCATCTATCATATACTGGATATTTTGGTAAAAACCTGAAATTCCAGAAGATAGGAAAAGCCCCAAGGCATGGGTATAGCCTTGTTCTTTGAGCGAAGTTAATATTTCATCTAACTTAGCAATACTTGGTTGACTAGTCTTAGGCAATTCTGCAGACTGAGCCATTTTTTGATAAAATTCTTCAGCAGTCAGATTGACACCTTCAACATACTCCTCCCCATCAATATTGACAGGAATATCCAAGATAAATAGATTCTCTCTTTGCAGCGTCCTCTCCTCTAAATAGGCTGAAGAATCTGTAATGACAGCTAATTTCATGGCTAAAACTCCAAATTGATTCCTGGAAGATCCAAGGCGATTTCTGTTACTTCATACGTCAAACGATTAAGCATGTTCAAACATGGACGTGCCAAGGTTTCGACTTCTTCTTGGTTAAATTCGCTTGGTTCGTTGACAATACGACCTTCCACATGGTTCACTTGGGAAATTGTTCCGCTGATGACAAATTTGTCAAAGACAATCATAAAGCTCAAGATAACGACTAAAGAAGTCACTTGGTTTTCTTGGTCATGTTGGAGTAACTGAAAGTTCACGTCTACCTTGGTTTCAGGAGCTCCATTTTCATTTTCCCATTCAAAGTTACGAGCATCAAAGTGATACTGGCTAACAAATTCTTGTTCTCGTTTAAGATTCATTTTTCTCTCCCATTGCTACAATTTACTATGCAATTGTACCACATTTTTATCATTTCATCTAGTTTTCTAGGCTTTAGTCAATTCCGATTTCATCTTTAACCACAGCAGCAATCGTATCTACATAGTAGTTGACTTCTTCTGTTGTTGGTGCTTCTGCCATGACACGTAAGAGGGGTTCTGTTCCACTTGGGCGGACAAGGATACGACCGTTGCCTGCCATCTCTTCTTCCATCTTTTCTATGATTGTCTTGATGGCTGGTACTTCCATGGCATTTTCTTTCATGGCATTTTCCACTCGGATATTGACCAGTTTTTGTGGGTAAATCGTCACTTCTGATGCTAGTTGAGACAAGCTCTTGCCTGTTTCTTTCATGATTTTGGTCAATTGGACAGCTGATAATTGACCATCACCAGTTGTATTGTAGTCCATCAAGATAACGTGACCTGATTGTTCACCACCAAGGTTGTAGCCTGATTTTCTCATTTCTTCAACGACATAGCGGTCACCAACAGCAGTCACTGCCTTGTTAATGCCAGCGCTATCCAAAGCCTTATGGAAGCCAAGGTTAGACATAACCGTTGTCACGATGGTGTTTTGAGCCAACTGGCCTTTTTCAGAAAGATATTTACCGATGATGTACATGATCTTATCACCATCGACGATCTCGCCATTTTCATCGACAGCAATCAAGCGGTCACTATCTCCGTCAAAGGCCAAACCAATAGCTGACTGGCTTTCTTTGACCACTTCTTGAAGAGCTTCTGGATGTGTAGAACCCACATTCAAGTTGATGTTAAGACCATCTGGTGTCTCCCCAATAACAGTTATTTGAGCCCCAAGGTCTGCAAAGATTTGACGAGCACTCGTAGACGCTGCACCGTTTGCTGTGTCCAAGGCCACTTTCATTCCTTCAAGAGGCGTTCCAGTTGAAACAAGGTAGCCTTCATACTTACGTAAACCTTCTGGATAGTCCACTAAGGTTCCCAAACCTTCGGCACTTGGACGAGGAAGGGTGTCTTCTGTAGCATCCAGCAAGGCTTCTATTTCTGCTTCTTTTTCATCATCAAGTTTGAAGCCATCCCCACCAAAGAATTTAATTCCATTATCAAGGGCTGGGTTGTGACTTGCGGAAATCATGACACCTGCACTGGCTCCCTCAGTTTTGACCAAGTAAGCTACTGCTGGTGTTGCAAGGACACCGAGTTTGTAGACGTGAATCCCTACAGAGAGGAGACCTGCCACTAAGGCTGATTCTAACATTTCTCCTGAGATACGTGTATCACGTCCTACAAAGACTTTAGGGGCTTCTGTTTCGTGTTGGCTAAGAACATAACCACCAAAACGTCCCAGTTTAAAGGCCAATTCTGGCGTCAGTTCTATGTTTGCTTCTCCACGGACTCCATCGGTCCCAAAATATTTACCCATTTTATTTATCATCCTTTTCTACTATTTATTTAGTCCTGTTTAGACGAGTCTGATTTTGTTTCTGAACTCGTTGAAGACGAACTGCCTTCTGAGGAACTTGTTGACGAGTTACTTGAACTAGACGTTGCTGTTTTTGTTGTAATTTTCATAGTTGTGTCAAACGGCATAATGACGCTTGGTAAGACATTTCCATTTTTATCGACTGCTTGTAGAGGAACAGAGGACGAGTAGTTTCTAGTTATCCGTTCACTCGTCGGTAAGATGGCAATGACACGATCTACTTTGGAGAGGGTTTCCTCATCACTAATAACCGTTACTTTTTCATCTGATACAGTAACTGTATCGATTTTCACGCGAGAATCAATCTGACTAGGGTCAATCTCCGGCACAACAATGACATTGTCTCGTTTTGCTTTTTTACCGACCTTCACTGTTATCTTTTGCGGTGTCGCAACAGCCGTCAAACCGCTCGGAAGATTTTCAATGGTTAGAGGAACTTCGATGGTTCCTACACTGGCATCAGAAAGATCAGCTGTCACCTTAAATTTGCGGGTGCTTTCCTGCATCTCACTCGCCAAAGCAACTCTGTTTGACCCTGTTAGAAAGACCGTCACCTCAGATGTAAAACCACTGATAAAATACTGATCACTGTCATACTGAATATCAATTGGGACATTAAGAACTGTGTTTGTATAAGTCTCCGTCCGCACCTGTCTGGCACTGTTGCTATTCTGATAGTTTGTCAATGTTGCATAGATAAAGAGAATGCAGGCGAAAAAGAAGGAAGAAATGATGTAAAGACTATTTTTTCTCATGTTTCAATCCTCCTAGCAAGCGCTCTTTCAGACCTTGCTTTTTCTCTGATTTTGGAAGTAAGATTCTTCTTAACTCCGATTCAAACTCTTCCAAGGTTAAATCGTGCTTAAAGACTCCATTATAGGTGATTGAGATTCCACCCGTTTCTTCCGAAACCACAAAGGTAAGAGCATCTGACACTTCCGACAAACCGATTGCCGCTCTGTGACGCGTTCCAAACTCCTTGGAAATCCCGGTATCTTCAGTCAGGGGTAGATAGGCTGAAGTTACAGCAATTCGGTCTTCCTTGATAATAACAGCACCATCATGCAAGGGAGTATTGGGAATGAAAATATTGATAAGCAATTCAGCCGAAATTTTAGCATCTAAAGGGATCCCTGTCGAGATGTATTCCTGCAAGGTTCTCACTCTCTGAACCACTACAAGCGCCCCAATCTTACGAGGACTCATGTATTCAACTGATTTCACAAATGCACGAACCATTTGCTCTTCCGCACTGATAGGGGCATTGGAGAAGAAATCAGTAGCCCGGCCCAATCGCTCCAAACCTGTTCGAATCTCTGGTGAAAAGATAACCACCGCTGCAATCACCCCGTAGGTGATGATCTGATTGATCAACCAGGAAATAGTTGTTAAACCAATCATATTGGAAAGAATCTGGGCTAGAATAAAAACTAAGACTCCACGGACCAATATCATAATCTTGGTGCCTGCAATAGCTTTAGTAAAATGATATAAAATATAAGTCACAATGAGAATATCAATCAGATTGGTGACTATACTCCAAGGACTTGAAAACAAACTCGTCCAGTATTGTAAATTGGATAATTGTTGAAAATTCATCCTTGGCCTCCTCCCTGTCAAAACACTTTACTCGTCATTATACCATTTTTTGCCCATTTTTTCCCTATCCTACCTCATTTTAAATTAAGCAAAAATATGATAAAATAAACTGACTAGAAAAACAAAGGAGAAATCATGTCTCAACTCTATGATATTACCATTGTAGGTGGCGGTCCTGTCGGGCTCTTTGCTGCCTTTTACGCCCACCTACGCCAAGCCAAAGTCCAAATCATCGACTCTCTTCCCCAGCTCGGTGGTCAACCAGCCATCCTCTACCCTGAAAAGCAAATCCTTGATGTTCCAGGTTTTCCAAACTTAACCGGAGAAGAGTTGACCAATCGCTTGATTGAACAGCTAAACGGCTTTGATACTCCTATTCATCTCAACGAAACCGTTCTTGAGATTGAAAAACAAGAAGAAGGCTTTGCCATTACAACCTCTAAAGGTAGCCACCTGACTAAAACAGTTATCATTGCCATGGGTGGTGGTGCCTTCAAACCACGTCCGCTCGAATTGGAGAACGTTGAAGACTATGAAAATATCCACTACCACGTTTCCAATATCCAACAATACGCTGGCAAGAAAGTAACCATCCTTGGTGGGGGAGACTCAGCTGTGGACTGGGCTCTAGCTTTTGAAAAGATTGCCCCAACTACCCTTGTTCACCGCAGAGATAATTTCCGCGCCTTGGAACATAGTGTGCAAGCCTTGCAAGAATCATCTGTGACCATCAAGACACCGTTCGTCCCTAGCCAACTCCTTGGAGATGGTAAAACACTCGACAAACTAGAAATCACCAAAGTCAAATCAGATGAAACCGAAACTATCGAAGTAGACCATCTCTTTGTCAACTACGGCTTCAAGTCTTCTGTTGGTAATCTTAAAAATTGGGGTCTGGACCTCAACCGTCACAAGATTATCGTCAATAGCAAGCAAGAGTCTAGCCAAGAGGGTATCTACGCCATTGGGGACTGCTGCTACTATGAAGGTAAGATTGATTTGATTGCGACAGGACTAGGTGAAGCTCCAACTGCTGTTAACAATGCTATCAACTACATTGACCCAGAACAAAAAGTTCAACCCAAACACTCGACCAGTTTATAAGAAAAGAACCACGAGTCACATAGGATTCGTGGTTTTATAGTTCATCGGCTAATTTGTTAGCTCATATTTCCCCCTTCTTTAACAAAAATAAAAATGCCTATCAAACTGATAAAACATGTGATATAATAGGGACGGCACTAACAATACGCCTTGGAAAAGGAGGTATTACAGATGCTAGAACTTCTCAAAATAGTACTTATCGCAGTCATCGAGAGTATCATCTCATGGCTGGTGACTCGTTGGTTAGACGATCACTTCGACAAGTAACCTTCCTGGTTAGTGCTATCTAACCCAGAAAAAAATCCCCTCAGTATTGCAGTACCGAGGGGATTTCTGTTAGCACTAAAATGCTAGAACTTCTCAATTCCCCTTTATTATCTCACATACTCTATTTAATTGTCAAGAAAGAGGTGTTTTATATCTTTATAACTCATCGGCTATCTTATTGATTTTTCTGAGTCTGTGGTTAACACCACTTTTGGTCAGAGGAGTGCTGAGACTATCTGCTAACTGCTGGATAGAGTAATCTGGGTGCTGAATTCGCAACTGCGCTACCTCCTGCAAATCTACTGGTAGATTTTCTAGGCCCATGATATCTTTGATTTTACTGATATTGTTGATGGTCTTCATGCTGGCAGAAACTGTCCGAGCGATATTGGCTGTCTCGGCATTATTGGCCCGATTGAGGTCGTTACGAGTTTCTCGCAAAATCTTAACCCGCTCAAAATCATCACGCGCCTGCATGGCTCCGATGACAATCAAGAAGTCCATAATATCTTCAGCTCGCTGGAGGTAGGTCACTGCCCCCTTCTTACGCTCAAGCACCTTGGCATCCAGTAAAAATTGCTGGAGAAGTGAGGCAATCCCTTGCGCGTGGTCCAGATAAACAGAACTGATTTCCAACTGGTACTTACCTGACTCAGGGTCACGAATGCTTCCATTTGCCAAGAAAGCACCACAGAGATAAGCACGGCCTGCTTCCTCGTCTGATAAAATCTCCTCGTCAATACCTGTTTCCAGACCAAAGAAGGAGTCTGCCAAGTGCAAATCACTCAGCAAGTCCTGCACCTTTTCATCTGTAAAAACAGTATAGACCCGATTCTTGCGGAGATTACTCCGTTGGTGGTGGCGAATTTCCGATTTGATTTCGTAAAAATGGAGAAAGGACTCATAGAGGTGACGAGCCAGTTTGGCATTTTCTGTCACAACTGACAAGGTCAAACCCGAAGTCGAGAGACCGATACTACCAGACATCTTGATAATGGCAGATAATTCATGCCGGCTTAGATGGTGCTGACCTAGGATTTCTTCTTTTACTGCTACTGTGAAACTCATTTTCTCACCTGTATAATGCGCATCAATTCGTCCACAATCAAATCCCCATCGTGGAAGGCACCACCATTTTCCAGACGGAGGAAGTTGGATGAAATCACGCGCGGAACTTGCTTACAAAGACCTGCAAAATCATGTTCCACCTGGACCAAATATTCATCAAAACGGTTGGAATTCATGTATTCCTGAGGCACTTTTTCGATATTCACCAAGACAGTGTCGATAAAAGGTCGGCCAAGGTGACGATGCAAGACTTCCACGTGGTCACTATCTGTAAAGTGTTCCGTCTCCCCACGTTGGGTCATAATATTGCAGACATAGGCGATTTCTGCCTTGGTTTCCAAAAGCGCCTGCCCGATTTCCTTAATTACAATATTGGGCAAAATAGAGGTAAAGAGAGAACCAGGTCCGAGGACAATCATGTCACTTTCAAGAATGGTCTGCACCACTCGACGGCTAGCCAGAGGCGTATCATCGTTAAGGGTATTGGTCACATAGACATGGTCAATCATGCCTGGATGGTCTGCAATATGGCTCTCTCCAGCCACTTCTGTCCCATCCTGAAAGACTGCGTGCAGGGTCAAAGGATGGTCACTGGAAGGATAAATCTTCCCAGTTGTGTGGAAAAATTTGCTTAGCAACTGCATGGCATTATAGGTCGAACCCTGCATTTCTGACAGGCCAGCGATAATGAGATTTCCCAATGGATGGCCAGCAAAGGCTCCCGCATCCTCAGAAAAGCGATACTGAAAGACTTTCTCATAGAACTTAGGCATATCCGACATGGCCACAAGGACATTACGAAGATCACCTGGCGGTGTCAACTGCTGCATATTTTTTCGGAGTTCACCTGATGAACCACCATCATCCGCCACCGTTACGATAGCAGCGATTTCCACATCTTTTTCACGTAGACTTTTAAGAATGACGGGGATCCCAGTCCCTCCACCAATCACCGTTATCTTTGGTTTTCTCATGAACGGTTTACCGTTTCCTTTCTTCGGTCTTTATCGCGATGCCCTTCATTAACAGGCCAATTCTTGGATAAGTCCTGCGCCAAGCGTTTAGCAAAGGCCACACTACGGTGTTGCCCACCCGTACAACCCATGGCAATAGTCAAAACAGACTTACCTTCCTTTTGGTAACTTGGCAAAATCGGCTCAATCAAGGCCAACAAATGTTGATAAAAATCTTCTGACTCAGGATGATTCATGACATAGTCATAAACTGGTTCATCCACACCCGTTTGATTACGCAGTTCTGGTAGATAATAAGGATTTGGCAAGAAACGGACATCAAAGACCAAGTCTGCATCAATTGGGATTCCATATTTAAAGCCAAAAGACATGACTTCGATACGGAAAGACTGGGCTTGCTCTTGATCTGAAAACTGCTCTGCAAGGGTTTTACGCAGCTCACGAGGAGTAAGTTCAGTCGTATCCACCACATTTTGGCTCATATTTTTCAAAGGCGCCAAGAGTTCACGTTCCAGCTTGATGCCATCCAAAATCCGTCCATCTGCAGCTAGTGGGTGACTCCGTCTGGTTTCCTTGTAACGAGCGACCAATTCCTTATCAGCTGCATCCAAAAAGAGAATTTTAAAGTCCAGTTCTTCCTTGTTTTCCAACTCATCCAAAACAGCTTGAATCTCTGAGAAGAAAGAACGGCTACGCATATCTACTACCAAGGCCAACTTATGGTCGTCTTCCTTTGTTTCCACCAACTGCAAAAACTTAGGCAAGAGAGCTGGAGGCATATTATCAATAGTAAAATAACCCAAATCTTCGAAGGACTGAATGGCAACTGTTTTCCCTGCACCACTCATTCCTGTCACAATCACCAAGTGAAGTTGTTTCTTTGTCATCTTTTTCTCCTTATATCAAAAGAAGTTTGGCAGAACCAAACTTCAACTAGCTTATCCAATCTCTGCGATGACTTCGATTTCGACTTTTACATCACGAGGAAGACGAGCTACCTCCACAGCTGAACGAGCTGGAAATTCCTCTTTAAAGGCCGTTTGGTAAACCTCGTTAAAAGGAACAAAGTCGTTCATATCACTCAAGAAACAAGTTGTTTTGACAACATGGTCAAAGTCAGTTCCTGCCTCTGCCAAAATAGCACCGATGTTTTTCAAGACTTGTTCTGTCTGTTCTTGGATCGTTTCTCCAACGATTTCCCCAGTTTCAGGAGATAGGGGAACTTGACCACTAGCAAACAAAAGGTTGCCAACGATTTTTCCTTGAACATATGGTCCAATAGCCTTTGGAGCTTTGTCTGTATGAATTGTTTTTGCCATTTTCTTTTCCTCACAATTTTTCTAAGATTGCATCCCAAGCTTCATCCATCCCTGCCTTGCTGACAGATGAAAAGAGGATAAAGTCGTCACTTGGGTCAAAGTTTAATTTCTTTTTGATTGCTGATTCGTGCTTGTTCCATTTACCACGAGGAATCTTGTCCGCCTTGGTCGCAACGATGATGACCGGAATCTCATAGTACTTGAGAAATTCGTACATCTGCACATCATCTGCTGACGGATCGTGACGGAGATCCACCAGACTGACCACCGCACGGAGATTTTCCCGAGTCGTTAGGTACTCCTCAATCATGCGCCCCCACTTTTCACGTTCCTTTTTAGAAACACGGGCATAGCCATAACCAGGCACATCCACAAAGCGCATCTTATCATCAATGTTAAAGAAGTTCAGGAGCTGGGTTTTACCAGGTTTACCTGATGTTCGGGCTAGATTCTTGCGGTTCAGCATGGTATTGATAAAGCTAGATTTACCAACATTTGAACGCCCTGCTAGGGCAATCTCTGGCAGTTCATCCTGCGGATAGTGGGACTTATTAGCCGCACTGAGCAAGATTTCAGCATTGTGTGTATTAAGTTCCATAGTCACCTCTAGGCTGTTTCTAGGATTGGTTTATCCGTTCCATCGACAGCTTCTTTAGTGATGCGGACCAATTTCACATTTTCCTGACTCGGTACTTCAAACATGACATCTAGCATGGTTTCCTCGATAATAGAGCGAAGACCACGCGCACCCGTTTTACGTTCGATGGCCTTGTTGGCAATCTCTTGAAGGGCTTCGTCGTCAAATTCCAACTCGACATCATCATAAGAAAGCAAGGTTTGATATTGTTTAACCAAGGCATTTCTTGGCTCTTTCAAGATACGAACCAAGTCATCAACCGTCAATTGCTCAAGAGCAGCAAAGACAGGCAAACGTCCAATCAACTCAGGGATAATACCAAATTTTTGAATATCTTCTGCGATGATTTCTTGCATGTAAGAGCTGTTTTCATCAATCGCTTTATTATTTTGACCAAATCCGATTACTTTTTCTCCAAGACGTTGTTTGACGATTTCTTCAATACCATCAAAGGCACCACCCACGATGAAGAGGATATTTTTAGTATCCACTTGAATCATCTCTTGTTGTGGATGCTTGCGTCCACCTTGAGGCGGTACGCTAGCAACAGTTCCCTCGATAATCTTGAGAAGGGCTTGTTGCACCCCTTCACCAGAAACATCACGTGTGATAGACACGTTCTCACTCTTCTTGGCAATCTTGTCAATTTCATCCACATAGATAATCCCACGCTCTGCACGTTCAATGTTAAAGTCAGCAGCCTGCAGGAGTTTGAGGAGGATATTTTCCACATCCTCACCCACATAACCAGCCTCAGTAAGAGCTGTCGCATCCGCAATCGCAAAAGGCACATTCAAGCTCTTAGCCAAGGTCTGGGCAAGGAAAGTTTTCCCTGAACCAGTTGGGCCAATCATCAAGATGTTTGACTTCTGCAAATCCACATCTTCTGACTCTTCACGCGTATCGTGGAAATTGATGCGTTTGTAGTGGTTGTAAACCGCCACTGCTAAGGCACGTTTGGCACGATCTTGACCGATTACATAGTGATTCAAGATGTGGAGGAGTTCGATTGGTTTTGGAACTTCAGACAAGTCTGCCAAGACTTCTTCCGCCAACTCCTCTCGAATGATTTCCTGAGCCAACTCCACACATTCATTACAGATAAAGGCGTTGTTCCCAGCGATTATTTTTTGTACTTCTTCTTGGCTTTTGCCACAAAATGAGCAATAAACCATCATATCATTATTCCTAGTTGTAGGCATGATTTCCTTCCGTTCTATTCTATACTGTCATTCTATCTAAAATAAGGTCATGTAAAAAGCATGGATACTATTGACCAAATTGGTAAAGGCATTTAACCAGAGCAGGACAGAAAGTCCATAACGCTTTTTACGAAAAGCCTGTGCTCCTGCAAGCAAGCAGACCAAACACAGCATGGCTGTGAAAAAACCAAATATACTACGTTCCATTAGACTTCCTTTCTCTTGCGGTATTGGATGGTAAAATCATAAGGATTTTTCTCATCTTTGGTATAGGATTTGCTTGAAACTGTCTCAAAAAGAGACAAATCAAACTCCTCAGGGAAATAGGTATCTCCCTCCACCCGAGCATGAATTTGAGTCACAATCACTTCGTCAAGGTAGGGTTCAAAAGCCTGAAAAATTTGCTTCCCACCGATAATATAAAGATTCTTTTCTTGAGCCTGATACCAGTCCAAGACAGACTGGACATCCTGAAAAGTAGTAACCCCGTCTATCTTTTCTTCAGAATTACGCGTCAAAATCAGAGTTTCCCGTTGTGGAAGCAAGCGACGCCCCATCCCATCAAAGGTCACACGCCCCATCAAGATAGCATGATTCAGAGTTGTTTCTTTGAAGTGTTGCAGTTCTGCTGGCAAATGCCAAGGCAGACGATTGTCCTTACCAATCACACCCTCTTCATCCTGGGCCCAAATAGCTACAATTTTCTTAGTCATGCTTCCATCCTTTTCACTGATAGTACTATTTTATCAAAAAACTCAAAAAAAGACTGGTTTGGAATAGCTTGCAGAATAGAAAAAATCTGTAAGAAAATTCCTACAGATTTATATATCTATTATTTCTTACAAACCGGGAGCTTGTCCAAGTTCTGCCGCAAGCATCCAAACCGTTTTCTCAAGTTCAGCTTTAGCACCAACAAAGATATCGTTTGTCACATCATCACCTTCTTCATCAGTAACATCCAAAGCTTTTTGGAATAGAGTGATGAGATAACGATAAACATCTAGGACACGTTCCAAGCTTTCTTCAACATTACGGTATTCACCAGCTTCTTCTTCGATTTCACTGTTTTGAAGGAATTCTGTCAATGTAGAGAATGGGCTACCACCAAGTGTAATCAAGCGTTCGCTGATTTCATCCAATTGACCATCAAGAGCTTCCATATACTCATCCATTTTTGGATGCCATACAAGGAAACCACGACCACGCATGTACCAGTGTACTTGGTGCAAAGCCACATGGGCCACATACAAATCAGCAACAGCTTGGTTCAATACTTCCTTTGTTTTTGCCAATGCTACTGGCGCTGCTTTTGTCAATGATGTTACGTCTTTTACTGCTTCTTTTTTCAATTCTACCATTTTATTTTACCTCATTCATTATTATTTGTAACCACTTCTTAATGATTACTACCTTAGTATACTACTAAGGAAAACCAATAGCAAGCCAAATGACTCACATGAGAAAAGTTGCAATAGACTGATAATTTAAGAATTTTTTAGAATGAAACCCAGTCACTTTCAAACTCTCTTAACAGAGATAAAATAAAGAAAAGAGCATACAATTTGTAGGCTCTTTTCTCAGTTTTACATCTTAATACCAGACACTGACATCAACCTGTCCTCGAATCCCTTTAAGAGAGTCAGATGAAGTATATTGCCATCCTTTTTCTCCTGAATAATGAGGATTGTTCCAATCAAGCGCATCCGTATAAGCTGCAACCCAGTTTACATGTTGTAAAATATTTGGATGATTCAAACGAGTTTGCAAAAGTTTACGATAGCTATAAACTTTCACGTTTTGGTAACCAGCATGCTTCATGGTTTCCATATACTTATTAATGATTTTAACCCAAGTGTCTGTATCTGCTGGAGCTTTCTTAGATTTATTTTCATACTCCCAGTTTTCAACATCATAGTAGATTGGATAAGATAAGTTCATCTTGTATTTCTTCAAGAGTTCAATAGTCTGCTTGGCATCATTCTCAGCATCTGTTTCATTTTCTGCATAGGTATAAAGATAAACACCATAAGGAATGCCTAGTCGATTAAGTTCTTGAATATTATAAGCCAATTCCTTATCTTCTACACCGCTATATCCCAAGCGAACAATAACGCCATCAACCCCATTTTCCTGGATAACCTTTTTCCAATCACTAATGCGGCCATTATGCTCACTGACATCAATAACCTTCTTAGCACGGTCAGTTCCAACCTGTTCTTCACGATGGTTAAAGAAATAACGGTGTCCATTTCGATAAACCCAACCAACATTCAAGGCTTTCTTTTCTTTCAGTTCCCCTGAATCAGCAAAAGTATAACGAGTATCGTCCATGATTAACTCACCTGTTGCCATGACACCACTTTCAGTAAGATAGTAGTTTCCATGCCACTCATCTTGAGCCATGTATCCCCACTTCTTGAAATAATACCACTTTCCATCAATCTTTTGCCACTGTTCATTAGCATAAGAACCATCAGACTTCAGGTAGAAATAAGAAGAATAAGTTGGATCATAAAGCCATTCGTTTTGCATCATAGCACCTTGACCATTCAAGAAATAATCTCCTTGCCACTGACTTTTAGCCATATAGCCCCACTTCTTGAAATAGTACCATTTGCCATTGATTTTCTGCCATTCTTGTTCTGCATAAGAACCATCTGCTTTGAGGTAGAACCAGCTCTTATAATTGTTATCGTAAACCCATTCATTTTTAGCCATGTAACCACCCGCTTTGAGGTAGTAGTTTCCATGCCATTCTTTTTGAGCATAACGACCATCTGCTTTTATATAGAACCAGGCCTTGTAGCTAGTATCGAAAATCCATTCACTCTTAGCTTTTGAACCATCTGCTTTTACATAGAAGTCACCTTCCCAATGTGCTGATGTTGAATTTTGCTTACTTTCTTCTTTCTGACTACTAGCTCGCGTCTCTTTTACTTCTTCCTTTTTCTCTGGACGCTGACTAGAAGAAGTCTCAACCTTTTTCTCTTCTTCTTTTTGACTTGTAGTCGTTTCTGATTTCTTTTCTTCTACCTTACTAGAAGAAGCTTGAACACTGCTTTCTTCCGAAGATGCTTTCGCTTCAGCTTCATTTGCAGCCACCTGATTAACGATCAATCCAAGCAAAAAGGCACTTGCTAATCCAATTTTTCCAATCTTTGTTTTCAATCTTTCCTCCCTTATAAAAAATGGAACAGACATATCAATGCTGTTCCACCTAGCTTTTGCTACTTACTAATTATTTTACAAAGTCAAGCAATGCCAAGAAGCTTTCTGCTTCAAGTGACGCACCACCAACAAGGGCACCGTCAACGTCTGGGCAAGCCATGTATGAAGCAACGTTTTCAGGTTTAACAGAACCACCGTATTGAACACGAACTTTGTCCGCAACTTCTTGACCAAAGTCAGCAGCTACAACGTCACGAACAACTTTACACATTTTTTGTGCGTCGTCTTGTGAAGCTGATTTACCAGTACCGATAGCCCAGATTGGCTCATAAGCGATAACTGAGGCAGCAACTTGTTCAGCAGTCAATCCAGCCAATGCAGCAGATACTTGAGCACCTACAAACTCAGCAGCTTTACCAGCTTCGTAAGTTTCAAGTGACTCACCACAACAGATGATTGGAAGCATACCGTTTGCAAAGATTGCTTTTGCTTTTTTGTTGATATCTTCGTCAGTTTCATGGAAGTAGTCACGGCGTTCTGAGTGACCGATAACAACGTAATCAGTACCGATTTCTTTCAAAACTTGTGGGCTAGTTTCACCAGTGAAAGCACCTGCATTTTCAAAGTAGCAGTTTTGAGCAGCGACTTTAAGGTTTGAACCTTTTGCAGCAGCAAGAACAGTTGTCAAATCAAGAGCTGGAGCTGCGATACCTGCTTCAACAAGATCTGATGAAGGAAGTTTTGACGCAACTGCTTCAACGAATGCTTTAGCTTCTTCTGGATTTTTGTTCATTTTCCAGTTACCAGCGATAAATGGTTTACGTGACATTTCACATACCTCTTTTTTCAATTTATTTTCTATTTATTTTATCACAATTAGACACAGCTTGCAAATCTTACTCGGATTTCAAGCCTGCTTACAAGGATTAATCCTTCCAGAGATCCATAGCATTTCTAAAATCTGCCGATACCTGTGTCAACTGAGGATTGCTTGCTTCTCTCTCTGCCCGCTTGGCCTCTATTTGAACCACACTTTTAATGCCTTCATGGCGCCAATTTCTCAAAATCGCCTGAATGTACTTCCAGTTTGGTTTTCCATTCAAAACAGCTTCACGAAGAGCTTCTTTTATCAAGTCAGCACTGGTCCCATCTTCCTTTAGTGTCTTGGTCAAATCCTCAATCTCAAAAGGAGTCAACAAGCGCCCTAATTCCTGCTGGAAGGTCTCTACCAAATCCTTGAGCTGATTTTGAGGTATCAGCTGGTCTGAACTTGAATGAACTGCTCCAAGCAGGTCATCCAAACGTTCCAAGGCCAAACTAGCATCAAAAAGCAATTCGATTTCGCCATTTAATTCTATAGTACGGTACTGAAGCAGTCCCCTCTCCGTCAGATTGGAAATAGCCTGATTGACATCCGAAATTTCCTTGCCAATCCTTTCAGCAATCTGGCTTGGGGACATTTCTTCTAAGCCTGTCGTATTTTGCAAATAGAAAAATTGCCAGACCAGAAAATCGTCGCTAGAAGGAAAGAGTTCCTTAAAATGCAAGAGCAGGGCACTCGGTAAAACCAAGTTCCCTGATTTAAAAGCGTCTAAATATGTCATAATTCCTCTTATAAATACCCAAAAGCAGATGCATCATCTTCTATTTTTCTCCAGTCAAAAGGGGTTTCCTGATAGACAGCATAGTTCACCCAGTTACTGAAAAAGAGGGCTGCTGATGAAGACCAACAAAGACAAGGTGTCTGATTGACATCATCATCCTTAAAGTAATTTTCTGGAATATGTGGATCTAAACCTGCATCACGATCTCGGAAATATTCATTTGCCAAGGTATCACGGTCATACTCCAAATGCCCAAAACTATAAATTTCTCGTAAGTCACGACTGGCCAAAATCGAAACCCCAACCTGTGGGCCCTCTGATAAAATCTCGAGATTGGTCTTGTTTAAGACTTCTTCCTTAGAAATCTCCGTGTGCCGTGAATGAGGGGATACATAGCTATCGTCAAAACCTCTAAAGAGAAGGTGACCCTCTTTTAGGGTGTCCTGAGGATAGATACCCGATAACTTACTGTCCATCTGGTATTTTTCCACTCCATAGCGCAGATAAAGACCAGCCTGAGCTCCCCAACAGATATGAAGGGTCGAATAGACATGGGTCTTGGACCACTCGATTACCTGACTGAATTCCTCCCAATAGTCCACTTCTTCAAATGGTAAATGCTCAATCGGAGCCCCTGTGATAATCATCCCATCAAAATACTCGTCCTTGACTTCAGGAAAAGTTTTATAAAAAGTCTCCATATGCTCTGCACGAGTCGTCTTGGAACGGTGGCTCTCCATATAGAGAAAGTCTATGTCCAATTGCAAAGGAGTATTTGCTAAATGCCGTAACAACTGGGTCTCTGTGACCATTTTCTGTGGCATGAGGTTTAAAATCAAAATTTTCAAGGGACGGATATCTTGGTGGGCCGCACGTTGATCATCCATGACAAAGATATTCTCTGTCCGTAAAATCTCAACAGCTGGCAATTTTTTATCAATTCTAATCGGCATAACCTTCTCCTAACTGTACTCTTTTAGAAATAATTGAATGTGTTTGAAGTCAAATCTCAAACACTTAGTCCTTTTATTATACTGCAAGAAGATATAGTTTTCAATTATAGTTTTTCTCTAACTAGCTATAGTCTATTTTTATATCCTAATGTAGAGAAAACAGCCCTAGGGACTGTTTTTCATTAATAATGCATCAAAACTTTGTAATCGTAGTCACCGATTTTTTCACGACCGTTCAATTCATCCAATTCAACAAGGAAGGCACAACCTGCTACAACACCACCAAGTTTTTCAATCATCTCGATAGTTGCCTTAACAGTTCCACCTGTAGCCAAGAGGTCATCTACGATAAGAACACGTTGACCTGGCTTAATAGCGTCAGCATGCATAGTCAAGGTATCAACCCCGTACTCTTTTTCATAGTCAGCAGAAATGACTTCGCGTGGCAATTTCCCAGGCTTACGAACAGGCGCAAAACCAATTCCCAACTCAAAAGCGACTGGACAGCCCACAATAAAGCCACGAGCCTCAGGCCCTACAACCATGTCAATTTTCTTGTCAGTAGCATACTGAACGATTTCACGAACAGCGTAGCTATAAGCATTTCCATCAGCCATCAAAGGACTGATATCACGGAAGGTGATGCCTTCCTTTGGATAATTTTCAATTGTTGCAATGTAATCTTTTAAATTCATCTTTTTCTTTCTTTCAAAGTTTTTTGCTCTCTATTATACCATATTTTTTAAGAAAGAAAAAAGGAAAAGTTAACTTCAATGATTATCTAAGGATTTGACGTTTTATGACTAGCCATCGCAATAAAGCCCAGTTTCTGTTTATTCTTAGCAAACATTTTATACATCGTTAAAAACTGCTTTCTATTCTCCTTTTTACAAGCATTTACACAAATTTTCAAAGTCCCTAGCCAACCTTCGTCATAAATCATACCTGATAATTTCATTAATGTCATTTCGCCAGTCAATACTTTCACATCACGATAACCTGATTCTATCATCACCTGTTCCCAACCATCTTGAGTTAAAGGACCTACATTTACATGAATTGCTTGTGACAATTCCTGTCTGACAGACTCTTTAGCTTCCTTAAGAAGCACATCATGTGTCAAGAGAAGACCTCCAGGTTTTAAAACCCTTAGATACTCCATTACACATTTTTTCTTAGCTTGATCGGCTTGCATAGTCAGCATAGCTTCATTTATAACAATATCAAAACTAGCATCTTCATAAGGAAGTTTCATTGCATTCGCTCTTTCAAACCTGATCAAATGACCAACACCTGCCGTTTCAGCAGATTTTTTAGCCACTTCTAAAGCTTGTCCATCCATATCAACAGCAGTTATCTTACAACCAAAACGCTGTGCCAGCTCAATTGCTGTAGTTCCGCTATTACACGCAACCTCTAGTATTCTCTTTTCTTTTGAAAATCCTCCTTCCGCAATTAACCAATCTGTTGCACGTTTTCCACCTGGACGTAAGCGTTTTTTTCCCAATTTTGCTAAAAACTTATGACCTGCTTCTGACATTTGAACACCTCTGCTTTTTCTTCATTATAACATAAAATGATATTATCTGACAATTCTAATCTATTATTTGATAAACTAGAATCAAAAGCATACAAGCTGCCATAACTATAGCATAAATCTATTAATTAACTCTCTAGTTCGAATTCAATTGCTCACGTAGTTTACGCATATAGGTTACGACTACATATTTGTACTTTAGAGTTGCTGGCCTCCTTTTCCGCTATATACGCTTTACTATCACGTGCCTATTCGTATAGCCAAGATTTCTCTATCTCTTTCTCTGCCGATTCTTATTTCCAGCGTCAGACTTAAACAGTCTATCCTAATTCCGTTCGATCAGCTACTCACAATAGTCAGGTTTGGAAATCACTTTTGGGTTTACTAGTATATGGTACCCACAGAGGACTTACACCTCAGATGAACGGAATGTCCGTCGTACCTAAAAAAACGAGCACTTTCGTACTCGTTCTCTGATATAAACTACTAATTAAAGTGAGTTTACGTCAACTTTGATACCAACACCTTGAGTAGTTGTGATAGTCAAGTTTGTTACGTAAGTTCCTTTAGCTGTAGCTGGTTTTGCTTTTTGGATTGTTTCGTTGAAAGCTTTGAAGTTTTCAACCAATTTTTCAGCTTCAAATGATACTTTACCGATGATTGCTTGAACGTTACCTGCACGGTCAGCACGGTAAGTGATTTTACCACCTTTAGACTCTTCAACTGCTTTAGCAACATCCATTGTTACAGTACCAGTTTTAGGGTTTGGCATCAAGTTACGTGGTCCAAGGACACGTCCAAGACGTCCAACAAGAGCCATCATATCAGGTGTAGCGATAACTACGTCGAAGTCCAACCAACCGTCGTTGATTTTAGCAACAAGGTCATCTTCACCAACAAAGTCTGCACCAGCAGCTTTTGCTTCTTCAGCTTTTGCACCACGTGCGAAAACAAGAACGCGTAAAGTTTTACCAGTACCGTTTGGCAATACCATTGCTCCACGGATTTGTTGATCAGCTTTTTTAACGTCGATGTTCAAGTTGTAAGCAACTTCTACAGTTGCGTCAAATTTTGCAAAGTTAGTTTCTTTTGCAAGTGCTACAGCTTCTTCTACGCTGTATGCTTTTGTGCTGTCGATTTTCTCAAGAGCAGCACGAAGTTGTTTGCTTTTTTTAGCCATTTTCTATTCTCCTTGTAAGTGGTTCAATCGATTTTCATCTCCCACGTCACTCCTCGAAATGATGAAGTCTTGCGGGTTATATTGGGGGTGTTATTGATTAGTCAACAACAGTGAATCCCATAGAACGAGCAGTACCTTCGATCATACGCATTGCAGACTCTACGTTTGCTGCGTTCAAATCTGGCATCTTAGTTTCTGCAATTTCTTGTACTTGTGCACGAGTAACTGTAGCAACTTTAGTTTTGTTAGGTGTACCTGATCCTTTTTCAACACCTGCAGCTTTTTTCAAAAGAACAGCAGCTGGTGGTGTTTTAGTGATGAAAGTAAATGATTTATCTTCGTAAACTGAGATAACAACTGGAATGATCATACCAGCTTGGTCAGCTGTACGAGCGTTGAACTCTTTTGTGAATCCCATGATGTTGATACCAGCTTGACCAAGAGCAGGTCCAACCGGTGGAGCTGGTGTAGCTTTACCAGCAGGGATTTGCAATTTTACAAGTTTTTCGACTTTTTTAGCCATTTTTAAATCCTCCTTTGTGGTTTTGGCGGTAATTAAAGATTTTTACCTCCCACAAGCATGCTTTACACATACTCATCTATTATACACTATTTATCTAGAATTGCAAGAAAAAAGTTTATTTTTTATACTCAATGAAAATCAAAGAGCAAACTAGGAAGCTAGCCGCAGATTGCTCAAAACACTGTTTTGAGGTTGTAGATGGAACTGACGTAGTCAGTATCCTACACATACGGTAAGGCGACGCTGACATGGTTTGAATTTGATTTTCGAAGAGTATTAATCGACGTAATCTCCGCCTTCAAATCCATAGTATTCTTCCAAACTGAGACCACTCTCTGCAATTTCTTTTGCTTCTTTTCCGACATAACGAAGGTGCCATTCTTCAGCCATATATCCCGTTTCTTTTTCTTTACCTTTGAGATAACGGACAACAAAGCCATAATCAGCTGCATGGTCCAAGAGCCATTGGGCTGCTTTTTCTTCTGTTACCAAATCTCCATTCGTCCCAATCACATCAAAAGCCAAGCCTGTTTGGTGTTCACTATAACCAGGTCGGGCAGAGTAACGGTCAGCCGCTGCCTTCCCATCTTGATTGACATAATCTTGATAGAGTTTAGTCTGAGTTTCATAACTTCTAAAGCCACTGTAATGATCGCTAATTGGGAAACCTGCCTCTTGCATAGCTTTGATGAGTTTGACCAACTCTGCCTTGGCTGTTGGATTTTCCCCTGGATTGTAGTCTTTTGACAAAGGATAATGTTTATTTGCTACGATGATTTCATCGTATTTCCCTTGGATGCTGTAATAGTCTCCTTTATTAACCACTTCTGCCTTCTTCTGACTAGAAGCTTGGGATTTGCTCCCTACAGTTCCTTCAGGTTGACTAGTTTGTTCTGTTTTTTGAGTATTTTCTTCATTTTTAGGTTTTTCTTGTGAACAAGCTGCTAGATTCAAGGCTAGCAAGGCTGTCAAGACAAGGTATCTTTTTTTCATTTCTACTCCTTTATTTCTAATAGTTTATCTACTTCTGACGATAAACATTCGACTAATCTTTTAATCTCATCCGGTTTTGCTTGGCAGGTTTCTGCTGTCATTTCTTCAAAGGGAACCCACCAGACTGGACCACGTTCCTTGAGACCGTGACCATTCATATCACCTGTTCGTCTAGGAAACAGATGCCAATGAAGATGGGCATCGCCATTTCCTAAAAGTTCAATATTCATTTTCTCGGCAGTAAATGCCTTAGCAACTGCCTCTTGGACTAAACTCATTTCCTCTAGAAAACGGATTCTAGTTTCCTTATCTAAATGATGCAATTCGGTGACATGTTCCTTGGCTAGAAAGAGACTATAGCCTGCAAAATACTGGTGATCTCCAATCACAAGATAACCTGTTTCCAACTCTTTGACAAAATAGGGATTTTCTCCCTTCTTGATGAGCTCAATTCTCTGGCAAATCAAACACATATTAGTCTACCAATGCGCTCTTAAGATAAGCATCAACCATACGTTCCGTTGCGACCACCGAGTCAATATGAGTACGCTCATAAGAATGACTAGATTCGATACCAGCACCGAGAAGGGCGTGTTTAACTTCTGCCCCTGCAGACATAGCTGCTGAAGCGTCCGAACCATAAAATGGATAGATATCCAGCTTAAATGGAATATCTTGCTCTTTAGCCAAAGCAACCAAATGTTGACGGAAGTCATAGTGATAAGGTCCAGAAGCATCCTTGACACAGATAGACACTGTATATTCGTCTGTTTGCTGGTCATCTCCCATAGCTCCCATATCCACAGCCAGATATTCTACTACCTGAGCAGGAATATTAGAATTAGCCCCATGCCCCACTTCTTCAAAGACTGAAAAAGCAAAATGGGTTGTTACAGGCAATTCAATCTTCTCTTCCTTATAAATGCGAAGGAGGTTAAGCAAAATCGCTGCGCTGACCTTATCGTCCAAATGACGAGACTTGATAAAACCTGTCTCTGTCACGACGGTTCGTGGGTCAAAGCTGATAAAATCACCGACCTCAATACCAAGAGCACGAGTTTCTTTTTCACTGGTTACTTTTGCATCCAAACGCACTTCCATATTGTCCTGCGTGCGTTCTGCAGTTCCTGCATCCTTATAGACATGGCAAGAAGTTTGGTGGATAAGGACCGTCCCTGATACTTTTTCACCTGTACTAGCCACATGAACGGTACAGTTTTCACCTTCAATCATGTTCCAAGGAAAACCACCGATACGATCCAGTTTGAGACGGCCGTCTGGTTTGACAGCACGGACAATAGCACCAAGCGTATCTACATGGGCAGTCACATAGCGTTGCTCTTCATCATTTTGACCTTTGATGGTCACATTGACACCGCCCTTAGCTGTGCGAACTGGCTGGTAACCAAAACCTTCTAGAGTCTTGACTAAATAGTCCGAAATCTCCCGAGTGAAGCCAGTTGGCGATGCAATAGCTGTCAGTTCTTTGATATATTCTACTGTTTGATTCATTTCTTCACCTCTTTTGCTACCTATTATAACACATTTATCATCGGATAAAAAAAGAAAATCACTCCTGTAGACTTGGCTACAAAAGTGATTTTAGTGATTATTCCATTTCAAAAACATCGCTTTCTTGCTTGTTTGGTAGAACCAACGAGAGCAAGATTCCAACAATAGCTGGCACCAACCATGGGAGTGATGCCTTGGCAAAAGGAAGAGCGTTGACAAGGTTTGCAAGAAACTCAACCTTAAATGAGCTTCCTAATACGCTTGCAATGGCAATAGCTGTAACCACAGCAATTGTCAACTGCATACCTGGTTTTGAAAGAGCCACGAATTTGTTGACAATGACAATCATAACGATAGCAATCGTGATTGGGTACAAGATAACCAGTACAGGGATTGAGTACTTAATAATCGCATCAAGACCCAAATTAGCAATGGCAAATCCAATCAAGGTAAAGGCTGTCGCATAAACCTTGTAGCTGATTTGTGGGAAGCGTTCATTAAAGAACTCAGCTGTTGACACAATCAAACCAACTGTTGTTGTGAAGCAGGTTACAGTAACCATAGCTGCAAGGAAGAGTTGAGCTGTTGAGCCAAAGATTTCTTGAGTCGCTTGTGACAAGATGTAAACACCAGGTGTTCCACCTTTCATCGCTTCAGCTGGTACTGGGAAATGATTTCCAAGGAAACCTAAACCGATGTAAAGAGCGCTGAAAGCAAGGGCAACAACGATACCAACAACCCAAATAGTCGAAATGTATTCTTTCTTACTTGAGAAGCCAAGTTGTTTCAAGGTTTGAACTGCGATTACGCTAAAGGCAACTGAAGCAAGGGCGTCCAAGGTATTGTAACCTTCTAGGAAACCTGTACCAAAGGCAGAAGCTTGATAAGCAGCTGAAGCAGCTTGAGGACTTGTTCCACCGTATTTGATAGCTCCTAGGACAACCAAGATAACAATCAAAATCGCAAAGACTGGTGTTAAAATACGGCCGATACGGTCCAAGATTTTTGATGGATTGAGCGAGATTAGATACGCTGCTGCAAAGTAAAGAACCGTAAAGACAATCAAGCCAAGTCCTTTATTTGCATCCGATAAAAGGGGACTAATCCCTACTTCGTAAGCTGTTGTAGCTGTACGTGGGATAGCAAAGAATGGACCGATTGACAAGTAAAGAACTGAGAGGTAAAGAGTCGCAAACCAAGGCGCTATCTTTGTAGAAATCTCGTAGATATATCCTTTAGGATTTAGCGTTCCAATAATAAGAGTCAAGACGGCGATACCGACACCTGAAAAGACAAAACCTGCGATGGCAGGAAGAAAATGTTCTCCAGATAGAGCACCTAGAGAAGGCGGAAAAATCAAGTTCCCCGCACCAAAAAATATTCCAAACAGGAGTAAACCTGTTAGGGCACCTTTTTTAGCCATGAAAATCTCCTTCATATTTATAAAATACTGACCTAGTATATCATGAATAGGAGTATGAAAAAAGCTTCACGAAGTAAATATTGAATGTTTTCAAGATTCTTAAAAATGAGAATTGTCTAAAAATAAAATCCCCTACCCAGTTCACGCCAAGTAGGAGAAAATTCTAATGTTTATACTCTTCGAAAATCTCTTCAAACCACGTC
>NZ_KV802698.1:438038-460505 GCF_001810785.1 Streptococcus sp. HMSC073F11 | reverse complement strand
TTATACTCTTCGAAAATCTCTTCAAACCACGTCAACTTCACCTTGCCGTACTCAAGTACAGTCTGCGGCAAGCTTCCTAGTTTGCTCTTTGATTTTCATTGAGTATTAAAGTTCTTCAAAGGCCATCATGCCACCTTGTACATTGATAACCTCATAACCTTGTTCTGATAGGAATTGGCAAGCACGCGCCGATCTCATTCCAGATTTACAAATAACATAATGTAACTGGTCCTTGTCCAACTGATCATAGATATCGGCTAATTGACTCAGAGGAAGATTCTGAGCACCTTCTAAATGAAGAGTTTCAAACTCATCCACTTCTCTCACGTCCACTAGAGAAAGTTGGTCATTTTGGTAAAGCTGGTAAAATGCGTCAAAGGTTATTTCTTTCATTCTTTTTCTCCTAATACTCTTCGAAAATCTCTTCAAACCACGTCAGCGTCACCTTACCTTACTCAAGTACAGCCTGCGGCTAGCTTCCTAGTTTGCTCTTTGATTTTCATTGACTATAAAATGGTTTTAATTCTTTTTTTCAAATCCGGCACCACTTCTGACTCAAACCAAGGATTTTTGGCCATCCAGATTTGATTTCGCGGCGAGGGGTGAACTAGTGGAAAATAGGTTGGCAAGTAGTTCTGGTAATGTTTTACCCGTTCTGTCACCTTGCCACTGACTTTCTCCTGTAAATAGTAGGCTTGGGCATATTGGCCAATCAAGAGGGTCAATTGGATATCTGGTAATTCTTGCAAGAGCTGTGGATGCCATTTTTCAGCAAAGCCAGTTCTCGGTGGCAAATCACCTGACTTGCCATGCCCTGGAAAGTAGAAATCCATAGGCAAAACAGCAAAATATCCTGAATTGTAAAAAGTATCTTCATCCACACCTAGCCACTCCCGCAAGCGATCACCACTTTTGTCCTTCCAGTAAAGGCCTGCTTTTTGGGTTTTAAGTCCAGGCGCCTGACCGATGATATTGATGCGAGCAGTCTTTGGCGCTGCAAAGAGAGGCTCAATACCACGCTCTGTATAGCTGACATTCTGCGGATCTGCCATAATAGCCTGTTTGATTCTTTCAATTTGAGACATCTACTTTCCCTCCAAAAAGAAGTCCAAGCATAACATCTCAGACTTCTATCATTTTATTTGATCAATTCGTAAATAGCTTCGGCATAGATTGCTGCTGCTCGGAAGAGATCGTCCAAGGCGATAAATTCATTGGCTTGGTGCATGGTGTCAATTGAGTCTGGGAACATAGCACCATAGGCAACACCTCGTTCTAGCAAGCGACCAAAGGTTCCACCACCGATGACTTGCTCGTGACCTTTAAGACCAGTTTGTTTTTCATAGACATTCAACAAGGTTTGCACAAGTGGATCTTCCATTGGCACATAGTGAGGCGTGTGACCGTGTTCAGAAAGGCTAACAGAAGCAACTGGCAAGTTTTCAAGGATTGACTTGATTTGTTCTGGACTTGTTCCTTTTGGATAGCGGATGTTAAGGGCAATGGTATTGTCAGCGCCTGTTTCGTCAAAGCGGAAGACACCGGCATTCATAGAAAGAGCACCCATCTTTTCATCCACATGAGCAATCTTGAGATTTTCACCCTCATGGTCGTTCAAGAGAATCTTACCAGCGATGTCAAGGTAGTCTTTGGCTGGACCAGCAAAGTCAAACTGGCTAAGGAAGAGGGCTAGGTAAGTCGCACCATTGACACCTGAAGCAGGCATAGCACCGTGGGCTGATTTACCAATGATCGTCACCTTGTATTGGCCAGCTTCTTCTTGGAGTTCTCCTCTAAGTTTGTGTTCTGCAACAAAGGCATCTAGTTTAGCTTGCAAGTCAGCCAAATCACCTGAAACGACTGCTGTTGCTGATTCTGGTACCATATTTTCACGCAGTCCACCTGTGAAGCTATGAAGACGAGCGGCACCATTGTTTTCTCCTGCAAAGTGGAGGTATTCAGTAATATTTCCTTTTTCACCATTGATGATAGGGAACTCAGCATCAGGAGAGAAACCGAAGTCTGGCTTGGCAAGTCCTACGTGCTCGAAGTAGTAGTCCATATCTGCCCAGCCTGATTCTTCGTCTGTTCCAACGATGAAACGAACTTTCTTAGAAGTTGGAAGACCCAATTCTTTGATGATTTTCAAACCATAGTAACAAGCTGTTGTAGGACCCTTGTCGTCCGAAGCCCCACGCGCATAAAGGCGACCGTCTTTGATAGTTGGTGTGTAAGGGTCTGTGTCCCAACCGCTACCAGCTGGAACCACGTCCATGTGGGCAAAGATACCGAGAACTTCTTCTCCTTCACCAAACTCAAAATGTCCTGCATAGTTGTCAACATTTTTAGTTGGGTAGCCATCGCGGTCTGCGATTTCAAGGAATTTTTCCAAGGCTTTTACCGGCCCAGGTCCAAATGGATGCTGGGCATCAACCTTGCTATCGTCACGTTCTGAGTTGATTTCCAAAAGGCTAAACAAGTCAGCCAAGAGGTCTTCTTTGCGTTTTTCTACTTCTGCTGTAAAATCAATTGTTGTCATTTTTTTCTTCTTTCTATCTTTTCTCGATGATTTCATCTACTGGCAAGCGGTAACTTGGTTCCAATTTTTCGTCTGTGTATCCCACTGTAATCAAGAGTTCTGGGCGGAAGCGGTCTTCGATTTCCAAAACTTCGTTGACTTTTGATTTGTCAAAGCCAAGAATAAGATTTGATCCGATTCCTTGGTCTGTAAGAGCCAAAACTAAGTTCATAGCAACCAAACCTGCATTGAGGGCTAGGTAGTCGCTGACTTGTTGTTCGTTATAGCGTGCAAATTCCGCAGGCAAATTCTTCATAAAATATTGAAGTTGTTCTTCAGAAAAGTTATTAGCACCACCAACTCGGGCAATCTTACGAGCACGTTTAGCCAAATCTGTGTCTGTAAACAAGGCAATAGTTACAGGCGCTGATGATACCTGTTCAAAGTTTGAACCGTAAGCCAATTTTGCTAGTTCGGCATTTTTCTCACGAACCACCACAAATTTCCAAGGCTGGCTGTTGTGGGCGCTTGGAGCCAAGGTTGCAATTTCGATAGCCGTACGCACATCTTTTGGATCAACTGGCTTATCAGTGAAATGCTTAGTCGCATGACGTTTTTTATTTAATTCAAGAAATTTCATAATCGATTTCCTTTTCTAATTCTACTGCTTCCATTCTACCATATTTTGAAAGAGCTTGCAGAGATTTTTCATGATTAAGATTTTTTATTACAGCCATAAAAAATATATATTGGTTCATCAAGAAAGTTTCTGATAAACTAGCAAGTACTTTACATTTGAATGGAGACATTATGAAAAAATTTAGCCTTTTACTACTCATCTTCCCATTTTTAGTTGCCTGTGGAAATCAAGCTACACCTAAAGAAACCAGCTCTCAAAAGACAATCGTCGTTGCTACAGCTGGCGATGTGCCACCATTTGACTACGAAGATAAAGGCAATCTGACAGGCTTCGATGTTGAAGTTCTAAAAGCAGTAGATGAAAAACTCAGCGACTACGAGATTCAATTTCAAAGAACCGCCTGGGAGAGTATCTTCCCAGGACTTGATTCTGGTCACTATCAAGCTGCGGCAAATAACTTGAGTTACACAAAAGAGCGTGCTGAAAAATACCTCTACTCACTTCCAATTTCAAACAATCCCCTCGTCCTCGTCAGCAACAAGAAAAATCCTTTAACTTCTCTTGAACAAATCGCTGGCAAAACAACTCAAGAGGATACCGGAACTTCAAACGCTCAATTCATCAATAACTGGAATCAGAAACACACTGATAATCCTGCTACTATAGATTTTTCTGGTGAAGATATCGGCAAACGAATCCTAGACCTTGCTAACGGAGAGTTTGATTTCCTAGTTTTTGACAAGGTATCCGTTCAAAAGATTATCAAGGACCGTGGCTTAGACCTCTCAGTCGTTGATTTACCTTCTGCCGATAGCCCCAACAACTATATCGTTTTCTCAAGCGACCAGAAAGAGTTTAAAGAGCAATTTGATAAAGCACTCAAAGAACTCTATCAAGATGGAACACTCGAAAAACTCAGCAATACCTATCTAGGTGGCTCTTACCTCCCAGATCAATCTCAGTTACAATAATACTCTTCGAAAATCTCTTCAAACCACGTCAGCTTTATCTGCAACCTCAAAGCTGTGCTTTGAGCAACCTACGGCTAACTTCCTAGTTTGCTCTTCGATTTTCATTGAGTATAAGATATATTAAAAACGATTGGGCCAGCCAATCGTTTTTAGTTTGCACAATTCTATTCAGGAAAAGAAGGTCTCTTTTAATCATGCCCAGTTTCCGTTTGGTAATCTACTCTTTCTTCCGCCACTTGAGCTAATTCCTCTTCTTCCTGCGGGTTCAACTTCCTCTGCACAGCCTCTGCAACAGCTCTAGGTACTCCAACTTCGACAATCTCATCCACACTGGCTTCCTTGATTTTGATCAAAGACTTGAAATGCTTCATGAGATTCTGCTTGCGTTTAGGTCCCAGACCTTCAATTCCATCCAGTTGTGATGAAAAAGAATTTTTGGAGCGCAGTTGACGGTGGAAAGTAATAGCAAAGCGGTGCACCTCATCTTGAATGCGTTGAAGGAGGAAAAATTCCTGAGAATTGCGAGATAACTCCACCACCTCAAGCGGATCTCCAAAGAGCAATTCATGGGTTTGGTGCTTGTCATTCTTTTGCAAACCTGCAATGGGAATATCCAAACCCAGTTCCTCTTGTATGACTTGCTTGGCGATATTGACCTGACCTTGTCCCCCATCAATGACAATCAAATCTGGCGGAGTCAAGCCGTCACGTTGAACTCGACCATAACGCCTGCGAATAACCTCTCGCATACTAGCATAATCGTCTGGCCCAACCACAGTCTTGATTTTATACTTACGGTAATCCTTCTTACTAGGCTTGCCGTTAACAAAGACCACCATAGCCGAAACAGGACTGGTTCCCATGATATTGGAGTTATCAAAAGATTCGATGCGAACCGGAGTCGGGATTTGGAGCAAGCGTCCCAGATTTTCAATGGCACCCTGAGTCTTTTCGACAGATTTTTCTAGCAGATTGAACTTCTGCTCCAGACTAACACGAGCATTTTTTATGGCTAGATTGACCAGTTGTTTTTTCTCACCACGCTGGGGTTTGACAATCTTAGTATCTACCAAAGCCTTGACAGCTTCTTCGTCAATATCCTGCGGAATCAGAACCTCATTGGGAACTAGATGAGATTTTTCTTGATAGAATTGTCCTACATAGGTTAGAAAGTCCTCATCCGGATCATTGTAGTAGGGGAAAAGATTGACATCCCGCTCAATGAGTTTTCCCTGACGGACAAAGAAAACCTGAACACACATCCATCCCTTGTCCACATAGTAGCCAAAGACATCCCGATTTTGGAGATCCTTAGCCATGACCCGTTGCTTGGTTCGAAGTGTTCCAATGGCTTGAATTAGGTCACGGTATTCCGCCGCACGTTCAAATTCCATAGTCTGGGCTGCCTTTGCCATCTTACCTTTGAGGTCATCGATAATTTGATCATCCTGCCCTTTTAGAAAATCAGAAACCTCCTGAGCCATAGACTTAAAATAGAACTCATCTTTCTTACAGATAGTGTGAGCCATACATTGGCCGATATGGTAGTAAAAACAAACCTTAGAGGGTGGATTCGTACACTTTCGAAAAGGGAAAATCCGATCCAGTAGTCGCTTGATTTCATTGGCTGCTCCCACATCTGGATAAGGTCCAAAGTAGAGCCCTCCGTCCTTTTTGACCTGTCGGGTGATAATCAAGCGAGGATAGCGCTCATTGGTGATTTTGATGAAAGGATAAGACTTATCATCCTTGAGCATGATATTGTATTTAGGCTTATTTTCCTTAATCAAGTTGATTTCTAGGAGAAGGGCCTCAATATTAGACTCCGTAACGATAAATTCAAAATCCACAATTTCAGACACCAAGGCCTCTGTCTTGGTATCATGACTCCCACGGAAATAGGACCGCACGCGGTTACGCAGATTTTTAGCCTTTCCTACATAGATAATGGTGCCGTTTTTATCCTTGTGAATGTAGCAACCAGGGCTGGTCGGCAAGAGCTCTAGTTTTGATTTAATCAAGTTGTTCATAGTTCCATTATAGCAAAAAAGTAGGGAAAGATAGTCCCCTACTCATTGGTCTCATATATTTTTCGAAGGTTTGCAACATCCTCTTTCTGAATACCGTAAAAAGAACCTGCTGGTTGCATGACAGACTTCTCATCTGTATGGTCCAAGCCGATCGCATGACCTAACTCATGTTCTGCAGTATGGACAAGGCGCTCATAGGAATACCCATAGTTAGGATTGGACAGATAATAGTGATTCAACCGCACCGTGACAGACAAGAATTGTCCTGTTAAGAGATTGGTCTGACTTTCTGCCTCTCCTGCCACAGGAGTACCTCCGTCATTCATCTCCGTAGCCAAGATATCTGCCTTGCTGGACTCGGTGACAATTTCAAAGTTAAAAGCACCCGTTTGATTCCAATTCAGAATCGCTTCTACATAAGCTTCTTGAAAGCGTGAATCCATCTGGGGATCCAGGTAAATACGAGCAGAAGCCTGTGGCCACCTTCCTTCAGAGTGTTGGTGGCTATCTGTCTGATTTAACTTAGGCAGTTGCCCAGTTTTTTCCCATTGGTCGATACTTTGTTGACCAATTTTTACCGACCGCTCTACTTGCTTTAGCGCTCCTTGAAAATCTCCGTTCAAATACCAGAGAATTCCGAAAGCAAGAGCACATAGGAGCACAACTATCCAAACCAGGCGCCAAAACAAACGCCAAATAAAAGAACAAAAAGCTCCTATCAAACGAAAAATCCAGCGCATATCCCTCCACCTTTCTAGCAAATAAAGGCTATTTTACTAAAACAAGCTGAAAGAAAGCTAAAGACCAATTTTCTTATCTTAGCGTCCTAATATTTTTTTGAGTAACTGAATAGCTTTATATTTTAGGGGAGATGGATAATAACGGAAAGTTCCTGCTTTACGTACAATATAACCATTAAAATTTTGTTTAAAGCGTAAAACACCATCACTACCATCAAAAATCCCTTGAATCCCTAGAAAGTTGTATTTAGGGATCCCACGTTTTATGCTTTCCAACATAACATATTTCTGAAGCAAAGCTGGTGCATAAAATTTATTAAACTCAGTATAGGAACCACTAAAAAGATAGGTCGTTTCTTGAGGCATATAAATAAATAAACTACCTGCTAAGACAAGATCTTTCTCTCCATATTTTTTAATCAACTCTCGTGCTTCTGCTTTTCGAACTTCAAAGCTTTCATACTGCCTAGCCAACTCTTTGTGTTCTTTTTTCTTTTGTGCAGAATCTGGATATTGTTCTAATAAGAGTAATGAGGTAGCTATTTTTTCAGATAATTCTTTTTGCTTATGTATTAAATTTTGTATATATTCTCCTAAATTTAGAATAGCAATTACAAACTCGGCTTTTTCTCCAAAAGAGTCATAAAAATGCTCATAATATTCTAAACTTTTATCACTATATTCTCGACGTTCAGAGGTTGTTTTTGTTATATCTTTAAAAATTGAAAGTTCTTCACGATTTAATTTTTTCAACTGAATACCAAATGTATCAGCCTTTTTCACCAAAGCTTTCCCCTTTTTACTAAAACTGTTAAGCAAGGTCTTTTCAGTTAGCTCATTCAAATCTTTACAATATAACCAATCCGGTTCTCCACCTGGGTAACCTGTTTTTAAACCATCAAATTGATAACCTAAATCAGTCAAATCTTGAATAATACTTTTTTTCTCAGCATCTATTGGATTACCTTCACCATCAAAAGTTTGATAAGTTTCATAAGGTTTTACAAGCAACTCTAATACACCATTTTGCTTGGCATATTCTTTTAACTCCGCATAAAAAACTGGGAGAGCATCTTGTTGGGTATAAATCGGCCCCGAATTGATCTCCATATGTAGGCCACCCAGCATGGGCAAGCTATAAACCAGAGCTGCAACTTGAATTTCTCCTTCTTGTTTCAATGCAAGATAAACAATTCGAGCCCCTCTTTTTTCTAACAAGTCCCCCATCTGGACAGATTGCATAAAAGAACGAGAAGAGACCTGATCAGAATAAGCTTGAAATTCTTCTTTTGTGAGTGTAATTAATGCCATGTACTTACCTTCTATGATGTTTTGTTCTTAATGCCTTGCGAAAATCAAGAGCGATTCTTAACAGAGAATAAAGAGGATGGGTGGGCATTGTAAACTCACCCAAGTATTCTTCAATCGTTGGATTAAATTTTTCCTTAAAATGGTAAAGTCCACCATTGAGAGAGTTTTCAACACCACCTAAATTTTGCCACACCATACCTCGCTCAAAGGCATAGCGAGCTGTTTCATACCAAGTTAAAATTGGTGCATTATAACGTTTAAAAGCATCATCCATACCAGCATATAGATTAACAGAGGTATTACCAAATTCCAAACTCAAAGTAGCTGCTAAAGGAATGTTTGATTTTTCTTCATTCAGATATCTCTGCAAGAAATCTCTTTCTTCTACCAAACGCTCTTTTTCCTTCTTCTGGGCTTCTACTTTTGAAGTTCGAGTCGACTCAGTAAACGCCTCTTCCAACGCTAAGTTTTTCGCTAACTGTTCTTCTAATTCTCGTAAACGCTTAGCGATATCCAGAGTAGCCAGCGTAATGTAGGCCTTGTCCTTAAAATTATCTAACAATTTTTTATAATAGGCTTCATTCCTCAAATGGATATCTTTTCGCTTCTCAGTTTTTTTCATCAAAAACGAGAAAGATTCTAACAATTCATCTCTACCAATCTGAATCTCTACACCCTTATTTCGAGCGGATCGAATAGCTTGTTTTGTTGACTTGCAAAGTTTATCTTCTGTAAAATTTTCCTTGTATACTTTTGCCTGAATACGAGGCTGAATGGTATCTCCCATTCCATCGGTCTTTCCTGACCACCTTACTCCCATTCTTTGCAAATTTTCAATAATAGCCATATTTTCAGGATATTCTATTTTTTCATGCTTGATTGAACTTTGCGATAGGCAAATACTTGGGTCAAAAATCACAAAAATCGCTCTCTTGCTTCGAGCATAGGACTTAATGGATTGAAGAACAAAGTTCAAGAGTTCAGCATCCTTATAATCTAATACAGGACCTCTTGGGATATAAAACATTCTATAGCCTAGAGGAAGAGTTTTAATCAAAATACTAGCTGTAGCCAGTAATTTATCTCCTCGGTAGGCGCCAAACTTTTCATGTTGCCAATCAGACTTAACCTCTTCC
The DNA here is from genome assembly GCF_001810785.1 of Streptococcus sp. HMSC073F11. Classification (GTDB taxonomy): domain Bacteria; phylum Bacillota; class Bacilli; order Lactobacillales; family Streptococcaceae; genus Streptococcus. Next base: position 451,159 of record NZ_KV802698.1, on the reverse strand, counting down.
CAAGCACTACTTTGTAATACATTGACTAATTCATGTTCTTTAACAAACTGATCATATTCTAATGTGGGAATGCCAATTTGATAACGATACATCTCTTACTCTCTTTCCAACAATAATAGAATTTAACTACTATTCTACTATTTTTGTTTAGAAAGTCTAGTAAAAACATATTTTAGTTTCTATTCCATAGAAGACATGGTTATTGAAAGAGTAATACAAACTAAACTAGCTTAATCTCTCTTCTAATTTGAAATCAATTGGCAGAGTTGCTAGAAACCGTTCCAATTGTTTTTCCCAATAATACCACTCGTGAGTTCCAGTGCTATGGCTATAGGTCACATCAAATCCTATTTTTTTGAGGTTTTTCACTGCCAGATTATTGGCTGCATACAAGAAATCCTGTTCACCACACCAAGCCCAAAGCTTGGTCTTTTTATCCGATTTTTTAGCCAGACTTTCTAGAGAATAAGGACTAGTTGTCCAATCTTTAATCTCCCCAAACACACCTCTCCAGTAAGCTGGTGTCCCCAAATCTTGGCTCTCAGGAGAAAAATCTTGAAAGCTAAGAGCACCTGAGAAGCTAGCTGCGTGAGAAAAACGATTTGTAGCAAGAGCCAATTTGAAACATCCATAGCCTCCCATAGAGAGGCCAGCGATAAAGGTCTTTTCACGCTTGCTGGTCATGTTAGGGAAGAAGCGTTTCAGAACCTGTGGCAATTCCTCTGCTAGAGCTGTGTAATAGTCAAAACCATACTGGGTATCGGTGTACCAACCGTTGCTGGTATTGGGCATGACGACGATGAGATTAGTCCCCCGAAGCAAGCGTTCTACATTGGTTCGCTTGAGCCAACTATTATGATTGCCAGACATCCCGTGCAAGAGGTACAAGACAGGGATATCTTTACACTCTGGTTCTTCCACTCGATTGGCATCAGGGTAGAGGACATTCACCCCCCACTCCATATCCAAGACTTGTGAGTAATACTCGATGTTCATTACTGCCATAATTTTTTCCTCTATTTTTCTATAAGAAAAAGCCGAAATTCGACTTTCTCTCTGTTTATTTCAACAATTATTTTGCTTCCATGACTACTGGTAAAATAGCTGGACGACGCTTGGTTTGGTCAAAGAGATACTTGGTCAGATTATCACGAACCTTCCCTTTGAGATCTGCCCAGTCAAAGTCATCTCCTTGAAGATAGTCTTCTACCGTTTGGTTAATCAATTCTGAACTTTCACGGAGAATATCACGACTCTTCTTGAGATAAACAAATCCACGCGTGTGCACACGAGCCTTGGCCACAATTTTCTTCTCACGACGGTTAACGGTGATTGCGACGATGAAAATTCCATCTTCTGACAAGACCTTACGGTCACGAAGAACCACATTACCAACATCACCAATAGCATTCCCGTCAATCAAGACATCCCCTGCCGAAACCGCTCCAGCTGGGACAAAGTCTCCATTCTCATAAGCCATGCTGGTTCCCTTTTTAGGGATAAAAATGCGTTCTGGCAACATTCCAACTGCCATAGCAGCCTTAGCATGAGCATCTAACTCACGATATTCCCCTTGAATTGGGAAGAGATACTTGGGTTGCAAGAGGTTGATCATCAACTGCAAGTCACGCGCATTTCCGTGACCTGACACACGCAAACTTTGGGTGATCAGTTTAACAACCCCGCCAGCTTGATAAATCATGTTTTCCACACGCGCCATAACTGCTTCTTTAGCGATAGACGGAGTGGTTACGATATAGACCAAGTCACCGTCCTTGATTTCCACATAACGGTGACGACCAATCGACATCTTGCGAAGACCATTGATAGGCTCACCCATACGACCTGTCTCAAGGATAATTAACTCATGGTCCTCAAAACGAGACATATCTTTTGGTTTAATCAAAAGACTCTCGTTAGCTAGGGATAATTTCTTGAGACGAATAGCAGTGCGGACGATATTTTCAATATCAAATCCTGTCAAGACCACACGGCGGCCTGTTGCATCCGCAGCGTCAAACACCTGCTGGATACGAGAGAGGTTGCTGGCTACCGCCGCAACGATGATACGACCATCCCAGTCCGAAATGGTTTGAGTGATTTCATCCCCAACTTCACTTTCACTAGCCACTTGGATATTGCTATCTGCATTGGCTGAATCGCTAAGAAGAGCTAGAACTCCATCACGACCGATTTCTGCTAAGCGAGCAAAGTCTGTGGCATAGGATTCACTAGCTGTCTGGTCAAATTTAAAGTCACCTGTATAAACGATACTACCTTCAGCTGTCTTCAAGACAACACCCAGACTTTCTGGGATAGAGTGGGTCGTACGGAAGAAGGAAACCACAGTTCCTCCAAAATCAATCTCCGTATCCTCATCTATAACATGAAAATCATTGAATTTCTTAACTGTGTCATTTCCTTTGACAAAGAGTTTGGCCAACTCAATGGTCAGCTCAGACCCAAATACAGGCACCTTGGCTTCAGCCAAGAGATAAGGCAGAGCACCAATGGCATCCGCATGACCGTGGGTCAAGAAGACCCCAGCGATACGGTCACTGTTTTCAAAAAGGTAGTCCATATTTGGAATGACCACATCCACCCCTAGTTGTTCATTTTCAGGATATTTCAGACCTGCATCCAAAACGAAAATAGATCCATCGATTTCAGCGATATACATATTTTTCCCGTTTTCACGTACACCACCAAGTGTTGTTAAACTGATATTACTCATTTTTCCTCCGAAAGCTTAGTTTATCTTGATTATAGGGTTACTTACCCTCTTATTCTAAAAGCACTACTTTTAGCCGAATCTTTTCCTACCATTATACCATTTTTTTAATGATTTTCAAAATGAAGATTTGTTTTCAAAAAAGAGCTGGTTTCCCAACTCTTTCCTATCATCTACTCTTTTTCCATTAAAAAGTCATAAATTTCTTGCACGGTACCCAGCGCCATCATTTCTTGGTCTTTGACGGTTTGTTTGAGATTTTGGTAAATCTGACTCTCAGCTATATCACGCTTTTCAGCCTCTTTATTGACTGTCATGACCCCATCTTTGATCGTCACAAAGCCTAGCTCTTCAAATACTTGAATCATCTTGACCAGCAAGATTTGTTGAATATTAAGATAAGTAGCCAAATCTTTCAGCTTGTAGCGAATATCAAACTCTGGAAACTGGTAGATGGTCTTGTACAATTTTGCAAACTGCTCTCTAGTCCCATACCCTGTCAGATAGTAGGCCTTATCAATGTCATTTTTGAAATAGACAGCAGAGAAATTCTGTTTCTGAAAAATGGTCTTCAACAGAGTAATATCCTCAGGAACGGTTTTTAAGATAACAGCTTCACTATCCGCCAGATTTGGCAGTTCTCCAGCAAAATCCAAGACTGGAACTCCTTCTGGCAAGACTGCATTCTTCCCACGGATGTTAAAGAGTTGAACACCCTCCACACGCGCATCCACCATCATCAACTGCAGGGCAGTTTGGCCATTCCATTGGTTGACAGACAATTTGACTGCCAGCTCTAGATTCTTGGTTTGAGCAAATTCTGTTGCCCATCTACCTTGCCCGAAGGCTACCACTTCAAAACTCGCCTCACCCTTAGAAATTTTCAGTTTGAGATGGGCATTGCCTGCCCCCATGGTACGGGCACTTTCGACCTGAAAATCCTTGATATAAAAGACAGGTTTCTGATTGTCCATGCCAAAAGGTGCCAAACGTTCAAAACTTTTGACCGTTTCCAAGCTAAGTGTCTCCAAATCCAGCTCTTCATCTAAATTTAACTTGTTCTTGCCAGCAGCATCTGCACCTTTTTCACGAACATAATTTTCCAAGACTTGAGATAAATCTGAGAGTTTCTCCACTTCCAGCGTCATCCCAGCTGCACCAGCATGGCCACCAAAGGCGATGAAGAGGTCGCGATGAGGATCCAGAGCCTCAAAAATATCCACTGCTTCCACACTACGAGCACTACCCTTGGCACGACCGTCTTCTATATTGAGAACGATAACTGTCTTCCCTAGTTCTTCCAACAAACGACCAGCCACGATACCCAGAACCCCAGGATTCCAGCCTTCCTTGGCCAAAACCTGGACCTTCTTCTCAGGGTCCACCATGGTCTTAGCTTCTTCATAGATAGACTGGACGATTTCCTTACGCTCTTCGTTTTTCTGATGAATCATGAGAGCAATCTCGTGAGCTTCCTCATCATCAAAGCCAGTTAGCAAATCAATGGCAGGATTGGGATCATCCAAGCGGCCCAAGGCATTCAAACGAGGGGCAATCTGGAAACCCACCGTTTCTTCTGTTACTTCATTGGCAGCAATCCCAGCCATATCCAGCATTTCTTGTAAGCCAATGCGCTGAGTATGCCCCAGCATTTCTAGACCATATTGAACCAAGATACGGTTCTCATCCGTCAAACTAACCATATCTGCAATGGTACCAATAGCAACCAAATCAAGCAATTCCACTTGTACTTCTTCTAACAGGGCACAAGCCAGCTTGAAAGCCACTCCACAACCAGCCAAATATTTGAAAGGATAGTCCGCATCTGGATGTTCAGGATGGACAATAGCATAGGCATCTGGTAAGGTTTCAGGCATAGAATGGTGATCAGTCACAATGACATCCACTCCCATAGACTGGGCCAGTTCAATGGCCTCATGACCAGCAACTCCATTATCCACCGTCACAATCAAGGAAATTCCTTCTTGCTCGATAAAATATTTGTAAACACTGGCATTAGGTCCATAACCATCGGTAAAACGATTGGGCAGATAAACCCGGCACTCGGCACCAAGCTGTTCCAAACTTTCCTTAACAATCGAAGCCGAAGTCATACCATCCGCATCATAATCACCGTAAACGAGGATATTTTCCCCTTCTTCAATGGCCTGACGAATCCGTTCTACTGCCTTGTCCATATCATGGAGCAGATAAGGGTCGTGCAAGTCCTCCAAGGAAGGTTCTAAAAACTTCTTCAGACTTTCTTGGTTCTGAATCCCTCTTTCAAATAATAACCGAGCCACCTCAGGACCCAGTCCAGCCTTCTTGGCTATCTTTGTAAAATCCGCATCTTCTACCTGCGGGGCAAACTGCCATTCATAAGTAGGTGTTATCAAAAAGACATCCACTCTTTCTAAGAATTCTATTGCTTCATTATAACATGATTTAGGCTTTTTCTCTATCCTGATTGCTTTCTACAAAAATTTTACTAATTTTTTTCTGATATGATTTGACAAGAAAAATCTTTTGGTGTAGAATCATGTTATAAAATCTAACACAAAGGAGATTCCTTATGGCTTTAGTAGAATTTGAACACGTCGAAAAATATTACGGAGACTACCACGCACTCCGCGACATCAATCTCCGTTTTGAAAAAGGGCAAGTCGTTGTCCTCCTAGGCCCTTCTGGTTCTGGGAAGTCCACTCTTATCCGCACCATCAATGGTTTGGAGGCTGTAGACAAGGGAAGTCTTCTAGTAAATGGTCACCAAGTTGCTGGTGCCAGCCAGAAAGATTTAGTACCGCTTCGCAAGGAAGTCGGCATGGTTTTCCAACATTTCAACCTCTATCCACACAAAACAGTGTTAGAAAACGTAACACTTGCGCCCATAAAAGTTCTAGGAATTGATAAAAAAGAAGCTGAAAAGACAGCCCAAAAATATCTGGAATTTGTAAATATGTGGGACAAGAAAGATTCTTATCCAGCCATGCTTTCTGGTGGACAAAAACAACGAATCGCCATCGCACGTGGACTCGCTATGCATCCGGAGCTCCTCCTCTTCGATGAACCAACATCTGCCCTTGACCCTGAAACCATCGGTGACGTTCTGGCAGTTATGCAAAAATTGGCCCACGAGGGTATGAATATGATTGTCGTTACCCATGAAATGGGCTTTGCCCGTGAAGTTGCTGACCGTATCATCTTTATGGCTGATGGAGAGGTTTTGGTTGATACGACAGATGTTGATGACTTTTTCGACAATCCAAGCGAACCTCGTGCTCAACAATTCCTCAGCAAAATTATCAACCACGAAAGTGACAAAGTCAAATAAGGAGGCGCCTATGAAAAAGAAATTCTTTTTATCCGCATTATTGATTAGCCTTTTCAGCCTTGCTGCTGCAAAACCAGTCCTGGCTGATACCAGTGTCGCAGACATTCAAAAGAGAGGCGAGCTAGTTGTCGGTGTGAAACAAGACGTTCCCAATTTTGGCTACAAGGATCCTAAGACAGGGACCTATTCTGGTATCGAAACCGACTTGGCCAAGATGGTAGCTGATGAGCTCAAGGTTAAGGTTCGTTATGTGCCTGTTACCGCTCAAACCCGTGGACCCCTTCTAGACAATGAACAGGTCGATATGGATATCGCAACCTTCACCATCACAGACGAACGCAAAAAACTCTACAACTTCACCAGCCCTTACTACACCGACGCTTCTGGCTTTTTGGTCAATAAGTCTGCCAAAATCAAAAGCATTGAGGACCTAAACGGCAAAACCATCGGTGTTGCCCAAGGTTCCATCACCCAACGCCTGATTACTGAACTGGGTAAAAAGAAAGGTTTAACCTTTAAATTCGTCGAACTTGGTTCCTACCCAGAATTGATTACGTCCCTTCACGCTCATCGAATTGATGCCTTTTCCGTTGACCGCTCTATCCTATCTGGCTACATCAGTAAGCGCACAGTACTACTAGATGATAGTTTCAAGCCATCTGACTACGGTATCGTTACCAAGAAATCAAATACCGAGCTAAACAATTATCTTGATAACTTGGTTACTAAATGGAGCAAGGATGGTAGTTTGCAGAAACTTTATGACCGTTACAAGCTCAAACCATCTAGCCATACTGCAGATTAAGGAGGATACCCCATGACAGATTTATCATCTTGGACAGCCTATTTTCAGGATTTTGGACAATTTTTCAATGGTTTCCTCTTCACCCTTGCCCTAGCAATTGGATCCTTTATCCTCGCCATGGTTTTAGGCATCTTCTTTGGAGCCATGTCAACCAGCAAACGTCCAATTTTGCGCATTTTAGCTCGTATCTTTGTCGAATTTTACCAAAATACTCCCCTTTTGGTGCAGTTTGTTATCGTTTTTTATGGCCTACCTCTTATCAGTGACCATATCATCATGATTCCGATTTATTGGACAGCCGTTCTCTGCGTGGGACTCTATCACGGTGCCTATATCGCTGAGGTGATTCGCTCAGGCATTCAGTCTATTCCTAGCGGTCAGATGGAGGCCGCCTTGTCGCAAGGTTTTACCTATATCAGTGCCATGCGTTTGATTATCTTGCCTCAGGCCTTTCGTATCATTCTCCCTCCTTTGACCAACCAAATCGTCAACCTCATCAAAAACACCTCCACCGTCGCTATCATCTCTGGAGTGGACTTGATGTTTGTGACCAAGTCTTGGTCAGCCCTTAACGGAAACTATATCCCAGCCTTTCTAGGTGCTGCCCTTCTCTACTTTTCTCTATGCTTCCCTGTTGCCCAGTTTGGTCGCAAGATGGAGCAAGCCAACAAAAAAGCCTATTCACTTTAGGAGGTTACTATGGAATCCATTTTAAAAGTTTTGACCCCAGATAACCTAATCTTTATCTTTAAAGGATTTGGCTTGACCCTCTACATTTCTCTAATTGCCATCGTCCTCTCTACCCTCATCGGAACGGTGCTAGCCGTCATGAGAAATGGCAAAAATCCTATCTTGCGCATCATCTCCAGCATTTACATCGAGTTTGTGCGCAACGTTCCCAACCTCCTCTGGATTTTCACCATCTTTTTGGTGTTTAAGATGAAGTCCACACCAGCTGGTATTACTGCCTTTACCCTTTTTACCTCAGCAACCTTGGCTGAGATTATCCGAGGCGGTCTCAATGCCGTAGACAAGGGGCAGTACGAAGCAGGAATGTCGCAAGGATTTACCTCAGCCCAAATCCTCTACCACATCATTCTCCCACAAGCAATCCGTAAAATGCTACCAGCCATCATTTCTCAGTTTGTAACCGTGATTAAGGATACCAGTCTTCTCTACTCTGTTATCGCCCTACAAGAACTCTTTGGAGCTAGCCAAATTCTCATGGGTCGTTATTTCGAACCAGAGCAAGTGTTTAGTCTTTATATCCTGATTGCCCTCATCTACTTCAGCTTCAACCTAGCAATTTCGAGCCTATCTCATATGCTGGCCAAACGTTGGCAACAAGCTGCAGAATAATAAATTAACTCTCCAAGTACATGGAGAGTTTTTTCTACGCAATCTCAAAAAAACACTGCCAGATTTCTAGCAGTGTTTTGAGTTTTATTTATCTTAGTAAACTGTTTTTTCAGTTTCTACATCGAAGAAGTGTGCTTTGTTCAAGTCAAATCCAAGTTCAACTGTTGCACCTGTTTGCAAGTAGTCACGAGCATCAACTTTGGCAACAAATTCATCTTTACCAACTTGGCAGTAAAGGTGAGATTCTGAACCAAGCAATTCTGATACTGAGATAGTAGCTTTGACAACTGATTCTGGGAATGTTTCAAGGAAAGCAGGTTCTGCATTCACGTCTTCTGGACGGATACCGAAGATCAATTCTTTACCTTCGTAGCCTTTTTCACGAAGAACTTTCAATGCTCCTTCTGGCACTTTCAAGCGGAAACCGTCAGAAATAATTTCGCTACCAACCAATTTCACGTTGATGAAGTTCATTGCTGGGCTTCCGATGAATCCTGCAACGAATTTATTAACTGGGTTTTTGTAAACTTCTTGAGGAGTTCCGATTTGTTCAACACGTCCGATAGTACCTGTACCAGCAGGGTTCTTAGTTGCTGACATGATAACGATACGGTCCGCAAGTGTCATCGCTTCTGTTTGGTCGTGAGTTACGTAGATAGTTGTAGCTCCGATACGACGGTGAATTTTCGCAATTTCAGCACGCATCGATACACGAAGTTTGGCATCCAAGTTTGACAAAGGTTCGTCCATCAAGAATACTTTTGCATCACGGACGATAGCACGACCCATGGCAACACGTTGACGTTGACCACCTGAAAGGTCAGCTGGTTTACGTTCAAAGAACTCTTTCAATCCAAGGATTTCAGCTGCTTCTTGAACACGTTTGTCGATATCTTCCTTGCTGTATTTACGCAATTTCAAACCGAAAGCCATGTTATCATACACAGTCATGTGTGGGTAAAGAGCGTAGTTTTGGAATACCATGGCGATGTCACGGTCTTTTGGAGCTACGTCGTTGACAACCACGCCATCGATAGATGCAGTACCTTCTGTGATGTCTTCAAGACCAGCAATCATACGAAGAGTTGTTGATTTACCACATCCTGAAGGACCTACGAAAACGATAAATTCTTTGTCTTTGATGTCCAAGTTGAAGTCTTCAACTGAGTAGTGTTCGCTGTTTGGATATTTTTTGTAAATATTTTTAAGATTCAATTCTACCATGAGGTGAACTCCTTTTGTCTTTTGATAGTTTTATTATAGATGAAAACGCTTTACATTTCTATGGCAAGGTGACCAAAAAAATAAAAAAGTTCTGTGCAACTTGCACAAAACTTTAGAGAATATCTGGTAAAATCAACTGATAACACAAGGTCAGGTCAGTCAATTCTTTCAACTGTAGCCCTGTCAATTCTTCCCATTTATCAATCTTGTATTGGAGAGAATTACGGTGCAGATAGAGTTGCTGGGCTGTTTTAGTTAATACAGCACTATTTTCCCAAAGAGAGAGAATGATTTCCTGAATCTGATCTTGATCCAAAATCATCTGGTGTAGACATTCCTTGATTGCCTTCAAGTCCACGAGTCTTTCTCCCATACTCCAAAGATAGAGCTGAGAAAAAGTATGAACACCTTGGTGACCCTGACGCCACCAAGTCTTAAACAAATCCCGTTCCGCTCTGATTAAGTCTGATAGAGTTTGATATCCTGTCTGAGACCAAACCTGACCTAACATGATAGAGAGTCGTAGTCCAAAGTCATACTCAACCGCTTCAATCGTATCGCTTAAAATAGCTCGTACAGAGGTGTACTTATCTTGTTGAAGTACGAAAACATAATCCTGAGCTCCGACCTGAAGCACTGTCTGACAGTTAGGAAAAAGGGTCCGCATCATATCCAGCCAAGAAGCTAGATTTTCCTGCTGAAAATAGGAAAGATGACAATAAACCAACTGAATCTTTTTAAAAGTTTGTGGTGCTTGTCCCTTCCCCTCAACCAGATAAGAATACCAAGGATTGAGCGAACGAGCCTGCTCCTGCTGGGTCAAAAGGGAAATCAACTGCTTTTCACGCTCACTGAGCCCAGTTTCCTCCAGCAAAATCCACTGCTGAGAAGCTAAAGGGAGCGTGAGATAGCCCTCTTTCTCTACTGGTTGGTCTGAAATCTGAGCCTCAGGAAACCAGTCTTGTAGTTCTTTTGCCATCATGTCCTAGCCCTCCACTTTTTGGATGCACCACGAAATCAAGCTCTCAAGACGTTCCAGATTTTCAGTCATATGGAGATAGCCCATGACTGCTTCAAAACCTGTAGACATACGGTAAGTCACTACATCAGCATTTTTAGCCTTGGTGTGACTATTGGTATTGCGACCACGTTTGTAGATTTCTTCTTCTTTTTCCGTCAGGACTTGCTCCTCCAACATAAGGGAAATCAAGTGTGCCTGAGCCTTGGCTGACACATACTTGGTCGCTTCTTGGTGGAGTTTATTGGGCTTGGTCATACCTTTGAGGATGAGGTGACGGCGAATATACATAGAATACACCGCGTCCCCCTCAAAAGCTAACGCAATCCCGTTAATGAGATTGACATCAATCACGAGTCCACCTCACTCCATCCTTGGTGTCAAGGAGCTTAATCCCTTGAGCAGCCAATTGGTCACGGATCTGGTCCGCTGTCGCAAAGTCACGGTTGGCACGCGCTTCTTGGCGTTTTTGGATCAAATCTTCAATCTCTGCATCCAAAACTTCCTCAATAAAGACAATTCCAAAGACCTCTAACATAGCTGCAAGAGCTTCCTTAACACTTGTATCATAGTTGCCAGAGTTGATCCATTTAGCCATTTCAAAGACTACTGTGATACCGTTAGCAGAGTTGAAATCCTCATCCATAGCAGCTACAAACTTGTCTTTAAAGTCCTGTAACTCTTGAGCATCTACAGTCCCAGAAAATGGTTGCTCATAGGTGTTCTTCAGATACTTGAGATTGGTCTCTGCATCACGCACTGCTTTTTCCGTAAAGTTGATTGGTTTACGGTAATGCTGAGTCGCAAAGAAGAATCGAAGCACTTGCCCGTCAAGAGTTTTGAGGGCATCGTGTACGGTGATAAAGTTCCCCAAAGACTTGGACATCTTGACATTGTCGATATTGACAAAGCCATTGTGCATCCAGTAGTTAGCAAAAGTCTTACCTGTTTTGGCTTCTGACTGGGCAATTTCATTGGTGTGATGAGGAAATTCGAGATCAGCTCCACCACCATGGATATCAATAGTATCCCCCAAAATTTCTGTCGACATGACCGAACACTCGATATGCCAGCCCGGACGACCAGGCCCCCAAGGACTGTCCCAAGAAATCTCACCTGGTTTAGCAGATTTCCATAGAGCAAAGTCTACCGGATTTTCCTTGCGAGCTGTTTCTTCATCAGTACGACCTGAAGCACCCAGCTCCAAATCTTCCAAGGTTTTATTAGCCAATTTAGCATAGTTGTGGGATTTTTCCACACGGAAATAGACATCTCCTTGGCTCTCATAAGCAAAACCTTTTTCAATCAAATCTTCCACAAAGCGGATGATGCCCTCCATAAACTCGACTACACGTGGATGGCGAGTCGCAGGTTTGACACCCAAGGCCGTCACATCCTCACGAAAGGCAGCGATGTACTTGTCCGCAACCTCCTGAGGCGTGATGCCTTCTTCCTTAGCACGGTTGATAATCTTATCATCCACATCCGTGAAATTGGAAATATAGGCAACCTCAAACCCACGGTACTCAAAATAACGACGAATGGTATCAAAAGCTACCGTCGAACGAGCATTCCCCACGTGGATATAGTTGTACACGGTTGGCCCACAGACATACATCTTAACCTTACCGTCCTCGATAGGGACAAATTCTCGCAAATCACGAGACATGGTGTCATAGATTTTAATCATAAAATAATAGTCAGGAAAGCCAAAATCCAAGAACACTTAGTTTCATCACTAAGAGTTCAATTAAATTTCAGTCCGAATATCTCTACACTTCGGAATCCCTTGCTCCTTTCTAAAAATAAAAGAAGAATCAAATAAATGTAAGAAAAGGGCTGACAGTCGCCCTTTTACTTTACGACCTACTCAGCCGAATATCACCTTTTAAAAGATTGAAATATCTTACAGCCCAGATGATCTGTGGCTAGCTTCTTTAGCCTGCTCTAGTTTATTGACGTAATACTCTCGTTTTTCTTCGACTTCGTGAATGATTGGCTCATCTTTCTTACCATGAACACGGATAATCTTGGCCGGAATACCGACAACCGTCACATCACTAGGCACGTCTGCCACAACAACTGCTGCTGCACCGACCTTGGCATTTTCACCGATTTCTACAGGCCCGATAACTTGGGCATGAGCCGATATGAGAGCTCCCTTTCGAACGGTCGGATGGCGTTTGCCAACATCCTTACCAGTTCCACCAAGAGTCACTCCGTGATAGAGAAGAACTCCTTTTTCAACAATCGCTGTCTCTCCAATTACCAGGCCTGAACCGTGGTCAATAAAGACACCTGAATCGATCTGAGCACCCGGATGAATCTCAATCTGAGTCCAAAAGCGCCAGAACTGACTGTGCATACGAGCCAGGAGTTTGAAGCCATGCTTCCATAGAAAATGCGAGAGACGGTGGGCCGCCAAGGCCTTGACACCTGGATAAGTCAGCAAAACCTCCAAAGTGGTGCGGGCCGCTGGATCATTTTCTTTCACGATATCAATGGTTTCGCGCCACCATCCCATACATTTCTCCTTTTCTTATTCTGAATCTTTTGGTGTTTCTGTAAATTCTTTCTTAGGTTTATGGTCCTTGTGATGACGTGGGCGGTGAGGTCTCTCAGACTTTTCACCCTTTTCATCATGCTCAGGTTT
>NZ_KV802698.1:414333-437938 GCF_001810785.1 Streptococcus sp. HMSC073F11 | reverse complement strand
TTTGGCGGACGAGGAAGAAGAGCCTTCATAGAGGCGTCGATACGGCCTTTTTCATCAATCTTGATAACCTTAACATCGACTTCATCTCCGATTTCAACCAAGTCTTCTACACGGTTGGTACGAGTCCAAGCCATTTCAGAAATGTGCACAAGTGCATCTGTCTTATCAAAGAGGTTGACAAAGGCACCAAATTTCTCGATACGAACAACCTTCGCGTGGTAAACTTCATCCACTTTGGCTTCACGAACCAAACCAGCAATAATTTCTTTGGCACGGTTGATGGCATCTTGGTCGCTAGAGTAGATAGACACATTTCCTTCTTCGTCGATATCAATCTTAACGCCTGTTTCAGCGATAATCTTGTCGATGGTTTCTCCACCTTTACCAATGACAATCTTGATCTTGTCCACATCAATCTTGATGGTATCAATTTTCGGAGCAGTTGGAGCCAATTCTGGACGAACTTCTGGAATGGTTGCTTCAATCACATCAAGGATTTCAAAACGCGCTTTCTTAGCTTGAGCAAGGGCCTCAGTCAAGATTTCTGCAGTAATCCCTTGGATCTTGATATCCATCTGAAGGGCTGTAATCCCGTCACGAGTACCTGCAACCTTAAAGTCCATGTCTCCAAAGTGGTCTTCCAAACCTTGGATATCTGTCAAGACAGTGTAGTTATTTCCATCTGAGATGAGACCCATGGCAATACCAGCTACTGGTGCCTTGATTGGCACACCACCAGCCATAAGAGCAAGCGTTCCAGCACAGATAGAGGCTTGAGAAGAAGAACCATTTGATTCTAAAACTTCTGCTACCAGACGGATAGCGTATGGGAATTCTTCCAAACTTGGCAAAACTTGAGCAAGGGCACGCTCACCAAGGGCACCGTGACCAATTTCACGACGACCTGGCGCACCATAACGACCAGTTTCCCCTACAGAGTATTGAGGGAAGTTATAGTGGTGCATAAAGCGTTTCTTGTACTCAGGATCCAAACCATCGACGATTTGAGTTTCACCCATCGGAGCTAAGGTCAAGACTGAAAGGGCCTGAGTTTGTCCACGAGTGAAAAGACCTGAACCGTGCACACGTGGTAAGAAGTCAACAACCGCATCCAAAGGACGGATTTCATCGACTTTACGACCATCAGGACGCACCTTGTCTTCTGTAATCAAACGGCGCACTTCAGCGTGTTCCATTTGTTCCAAAATTTCAGCCACATCACGCATGATACGGTCAAATTCTTCGTGGTCTGCATATTTTTCTTCGTAAACAGCAGTAACTTGGTCCTTAACTGCTTGAGTTGCAGCTTCACGAGCCAATTTTTCTTCTACTTGAACCGCTTTTTGGAGGTCACTGTTGTAGGCTGCGATGATTTCAGCTTGCAAGTCCGCATCCACATGAAGCAATTCCACTTCTGCTTTTTCCTTACCAACAGCAGCAACAATTTCTTCTTGGAAGGCAATCAATTCTTTGACTGCTTCATGCCCTTTAAGAAGAGCTTCCAACATGATTTCTTCTGACAATTCTTTGGCACCAGACTCAACCATGTTGATAGCGTGTTTGGTACCAGCTACTGTCAATTCAAGAAGCGACTGCTCTGCCTGTTCTTGACTAGGGTTGATGATGATTTGACCATCGACATAACCCACCTGTACCCCAGCGATTGGTCCGTCAAATGGAATATCTGAGATAGAAAGTGCCAAGGATGAACCAAACATAGCAGCCATTGGTGCAGAAGCATTTTCATCATAAGAAAGTACTGTATTGATGACTTGAACTTCATTACGGAAACCTTCCGCAAACATAGGACGGATTGGACGGTCAATCAAACGCGCTGTCAATGTCGCATCCGTTGAAGGACGTCCTTCACGTTTCATAAAGCCACCAGGAAACTTCCCAGCCGCATACATTTTTTCTTCGTAGTTGACTTGAAGAGGGAAGAAATCTCCAGTTGCCATTTTCTTAGACATAACGGCAGCAGTCAAGACAGTTGACTCACCGTAACGTATAACAACAGAGCCATTTGCTTGCTTAGCAACCTGAGCAGTCTCTACGATTAACTCACGACCCGCAAAAGTCGTTTGAAACACTTGTTTTGTCATTTTAATCCCCTTTGGATTGATGAAATTATACGCCTTGCCTACAAAGATCAAGATACTAAGGACGTCAAAAGCAAAGTAAAAATAGGAAACTGACGAAGTCTTCGATGAAGACAAGACAGTTTATCTTTTTTACACAGCTTTTCGGCCGGGTTCAATTATACAAGATAGCATTCGATTGACGCAGTGTGCGATGCACACTAGGAAATCTATCTTTTTCACTAGGGATTTAGCCCGTGTTCAACTATTTAGATACTTTGAAAAGTTTAAAAATATTATTCTTTAGTATTTTTCCTTTTTATAGCAGATTTGAATAGTTAAAAATCTGTTTATACCCTCATCTTTGTATCAAGTACGTACAGAGTCTATTTTATCATATTTTTCTTAAAAAGTGCGGTCTTTACCATTAAAAAGGAACCATTCCCCTCACCTGAGAAGAATGGTTTGCTTTTTATTATCCTAGAGACTGATGATTAAACAAGGCATGAGTTGCTTGGTGGATGTATTTTGCTGTTTCAGCATTGTTCATGGTGTAAAGATGCACACCTGCGACATCCTGGGTTACCAAGTCCACGATTTGGTCCACCGCATAGGCAAGTCCTGCTGCTCTGAGCGACTCAGGGTCATGCTCATACTTGTCTAAGATGGCTTTAAATTTACGTGGAAGATGGATATTCTCACAAGTCTTCAAGAGGCGAAGAGCCTGATTTCGATTCAGAATTGGCATAATCCCTGCATGAATAGGAACATCAATCCCAGCCAAAATGCATTTGTCTTGGAAATCATAGAAGCGCTCATTGTCAAAGAAAAGCTGAGTCACAAGACTGGAACAGCCTGCATCCACTTTCTTCTTAAGATTTTGAATATCTGAAATCTGATTTGGTGAATCCGGGTGACCTTCTGGATAACAAGCACCAACAATATCAAAGTGAGGAGCTTGTTCCTTAATGAACTCAATCAAGTCAGTTGCGTAACGGAAATCCTTCTGTGGCTCCACATCAGGAATAATATCCCCACGAAGAGCCAAGATTTTCTGCACGCCAACCTTGTCCAAGTCTGCAATGGTTTCAGCAACCATGTCTTTGGTCAAATAAATGGCTGGCAAGTGAGCAATAGTCGGAATCGCCAAGTCATTTTGGATAAAGTCAGCCAAACGAACCGTCGTTTCCTTGATATTAAATTTATTATTGCTGGCAGTTACACTGATAAAGTGAGGAGCCAACTCCTGCATATCTTGAAGAGCAGAAATAATTTTATCATTACCCACGGCTGGGTTGGGAGGGAACACTTCAAATGAGAGTGACGGTGTTTGGCGTGACATAGTCATTATCCTTTTCTAGTTGATTTTTTCGTTAGCTGGACTCTTAGAATCCAAGTGAAACAGGCAGATTGACCAAACAGTGCTTCCAGAGAAATCCTTATCTTACAATTTCTCACGCGCAGCTTTAGCTGCTTCAACAAGGCGGATCAAGCTTTCTTTTGTTTCTGGAATACCACGTGTTTTCAAACCACAGTCAGGGTTAATCCAAACTTTCTTGCTTGGCACTTTAGCAAGGATGGCTTCGATTGTGTTGTCGATTTCGCCTTCGTTCGGCACACGAGGTGAGTGGATATCGTAAACCCCAGGTCCCACTTCTGTTTGGAAGTTTTTCGCTTTGAGTTCGTCCAAGATTTCAAGATTTGAACGGCTAGCCTCAAATGAGATAACGTCCGCATCCAAGTTGTCGATAGCTGGGATGATATCTGTAAATTCTGAGTAACACATGTGAGTGTGGATTTGTGTATCTGGCGCTACTGTTGAGTGTACCAAGCGGAAGGCAGGAATTGCCCAGTCAAGGTAGTCTTCGTACCAGTCGCTACGACGAAGTGGCAATTTTTCACGAAGAGCAGCCTCGTCGATTTGGATGATTTTCACACCAGCAGCTTCAAGGTCAAGTACTTCATCCTTGATAGCAAGGGCGATTTGAAGAGTTGAATCCTTGATAGAGATGTCTTCACGTGGGAATGACCAGTTGAGGATGGTAACAGGTCCAGTCAACATACCTTTAACAGGTTTGTTTGTACGGCTTTGTGCATAGCTAGACCATTTCACAGTGATTGGGTTAAGACGAGTGACATCACCCCAGATGATTGGTGGTTTCACCCCACGCATACCGTAAGATTGTACCCAACCATTTTTAGAGAAGAGGTAACCTGACAAGTTTTGACCGAAGTACTCAACCATGTCGTTACGCTCAAATTCACCGTGAACAAGGACATCAAAGTCGATATCTTCTTGCCATTTGATCCATTCGTCGATTGTTTCAGCAAGGAAAGCGTCGTACTCTTCTTGAGACAATTCACCTTTACGGTAAGCCAAACGTTTGGCACGAACTTCTTTTGTTTGAGGGAATGAACCGATAGTTGTTGTTGGAAGAGCTGGAAGTTTGAAAGCTTCTTCTTGGATAGCTTCACGCTCTGCAAAAGCTGGCAAACGAGTGTAGTCAGCGTCTGTCAAACCAGCGATGCGCGCACGAAGTTCTGCATTAACACCAACACGTTCAGTCGCAAAGAGTTCTTTGTTAGCTGCAAGAGCTTCTTCACCTTTACCATTGCGGATAGCATCCAAATCACGGATTTCATCCAATTTTTCAACTGCGAAAGCAAAGTGGTTCAAGATAGCTGGTTCAAATTCTTCATTAGCAGTTGTAAATGGCACATGAAGAAGTGAGCATGAGCTTGTCAATACGATGTTTTCAGCTGGGATTTGCTCAAGAATAGCCAAGCTCTTTTCGTAGTTGTTACGCCAGATGTTTTTACCATTGACAATACCTGCATAGAGAGTCTTGTCAGCTGGGAAGCCACCTTTAACCAATTCAAGAGTTTTCTTACCTTCAACGAAATCAAGACCAATCGCATCAACTGGCAAGTTTACAAGATCAGCGTAAACGTCACGAACGTCTCCGAAGTAAGTTTGAAGCAAGACTTCAAGACCTTTTTTGTCAGCCAAAAGTTTGTTGTAGAGGTTCAAGAAGAGAGATTTTTCTTCAGCAGTCAAGTCTTTTACAAGAGCCGCTTCGTCGAGTTGGATGCGAGTCGCACCAAGTTCAGCCAATTTAGCAAAAACTTCTTGGTAAGCAGCTACTAAGCTGTCTACGAAGTCTTCTGCTTTCACACCTTCTTCAAAGTCTGACAATTGAAGGAAAGTGAATGGACCTACAAGAACAGGACGAGTGTTGAGACCAAGTTCTTTTGCTTCTTGGAACTCATCGAAAATCTTGTGACCAGCCAATTTTACTTGAGTATCTTTTTCAAATTTAGGCACGATGTAGTGGTAGTTGGTGTTGAACCATTTCTTCATTGGAAGGGCGCGAACATCCCCTTTTTCTCCTTGGTAACCACGTCCCAAAGCAAAGTAGCGCTCAAGATCAGACAAGTCCAAGTTTTGAACAGATGCAGGTACCACGTTGAAAAGGAAAGCTGCATCTAGGAAGTTGTCATAGTGAGAAAAATCATTTGATGGAATTTCAGTAATGCCTTTTTCTTTGACGATGTTCCAGTGTTTAGCACGCAAGTCTTTTGCTGCTGCCAAAAGTTCTTCTTCTGAGATTTCTTTTCTAAAGTATTTTTCAGTTGTAAATTTTAATTCGCGGAATTCGCCCAAACGTGGGAAACCGATGATTGTAGTTGACATGATGTGTCCTCCAAAATTTGTTGTTGAAACTATCTTAACAGAAAAGAAATCATCTGTATAATTGTAAAAAATTAGGCTTTGATATAGTTTGAAACTATATCTCTGTTTTAAACAAAAGAAAAAGACTTGAGAAAAATGCCTCAAATCCTTTGTGTAGCTTGTTTTATAGCTGTATTTTAGTTAGACTGGTAAAACGTGTTATTAGTAATTCTTATAAGTGACTATGACTTGTTATTAGAAAAGACTATAAGTCAATCCCCTTCTCTCGGAGATTGTCCAGGCACTCCTCAAAGTAGGTAGCGTCATGTTCGCTGTATATAGGACTAATCAACTTCTCCTCTACCAAATCTTCATAAGGAGGGCAGGTCTTGCCACGGTAGTTCTTGTCCAGCCACTCTGTACTGACATTGTAGCCACGGTCAACCATCTCCTCCATAATCAAACGATGATAGGCATAGAGACGATAGAGCGAGTGGGTAAAGACATAGTCAACCGTCGCATGCTTTCTGCCCCAGCTATTGCCACGCAGGGCGCAACACTCTCGATGTTGCCCCAAGAGTTGAGGACGGGGAAGTTGTGAAATCAAAGCCTCATGCCAAAGTCTCATGACAATCTCCTTTCAGTAAAGTCGAATGTTGCAAGTATGTATTTGGGTAACGTTCAAGTAAATCTCTCGTCTTAGCAATTAAGTCTTCTTTGGTGGCATGACCAGAGTGATAACGCTCCAGTAAAAACATATAATCCTTGCGTTCAGTCTCCGTTGCTTTCTTCTTGAAATATCCCCAAATATGCTGAAAGGCATTGCAAACCTGACCCCTGTGTTCTGGAATCTGACAGGCACGGTCAATCATCTCCTGAACCTGACTCACTTCCACCTCTTCATTCTTCAAGTATTGGCGAATCTCATTGTAAATATTGCTGGAATGACTCAAAACGAGGTATTTGTTTCTCGCCCAGAGTTGCTGGCAAAGAGCATGTTGGTTGTTATTTTCCATATTTCTCCTTACTTTCTACTAGTTCCCCGGAAATATGGAAACAAAATTGCATCTTAAAAATGAGCGAATAAAGAGTGTTTTTTGTAGGGCCTGATTTTTCTAATAAATCTTGATTGACAATCCTTAAATACCTGAATAAGTCTCTACTAACAGCTGAATCTTACGTAAAACTTCTTGCTTTTTCCGTTCACGCGCTCCCTGTCTACGAGAAGTTGGTGGAATAATTGAATCCAAATCAGTCCCACTATTTTCAGCATAACCTCGTTGAATTGATTTGTTGATGAATAGTTGATAATCAGCTACAAGCTTCTCAGCCTCAGCTAGGTCGTGAATCGCGATTTTCTTGCGCTCCTTGCCATATTCGTAGAAAGCATGGATAATCCCATCATGGTCTTTCAATTTTTGCAAATCGGTGTCATTGATAAATTCAATAACCAACTCTTCTTTGGCACGGATATCAATACTAGAACGAATCACACGACTAACTTCTGCTTTCATTACTTCTTTAGACTCAGAATTTTTCGATTTTTCAACAATCAACGCCAAGATATAGTCTAGGTTAATCTCATCAGTTTTTAGTAACTCAATTTCAAATTCGACATCTGAAAGGTCAACATCCAAATCCTTAGTCTTTTCATAGTTTTTAAGATTCAAAAATTCATCTCGAATTTCCACATAGGCACTTCTTAAATCTTGAAGATAACCTTCAGAAATAGGTTTGTCGATTTCTTGGAATTCGTCATAATTTCGAAGAACATTATCAAGTTTCAATAACTCACCAAATAACTTAACAAACTCTTTTTTATCGTGCTCTGTTTCAATCTCTTGCGGATTTGGGAATTTTTCCAGAATTTCCTGACAAACCGCAGTATAGCCTTTGACCTCAATACCCGTTACCTGATCGACAAAACCATCCATGTATTCACTAAAGCTTTTTTCTAAGATGATTTCAAGCTTATTTGTGTCTCCAAAAGTCTTAATGGCTTCTTGCGTAGCCTTTTCTAAATCACGGAAACAAACAATATTTCCAAAAGGTTTAACCTTGTTAAAAATCCGATTGGTTCTAGAAAAAGCCTGAATCAAGCCATGATAACGTAGGTTTTTATCGACAAAGAGAGTATTCATAGTTGGAGCATCAAATCCCGTCAAGAACATTCCCACTACAATCAGTAAATCCACTTCTTTAGACTTAACTCGTTTTGAAAGGTCACGATAGTAATTTTGAAACTCTTTCCCATCAGTTGAGAAGTTAGTCTTGAACATGTGATTATAGTCATCAATCGCTTTTTCCAAAAACTCTTTAGAAGATTGTGGCATGGCTGTATCTTGCGGTTCGAGCTCTTCATCTTGAATTTCCCCATAAGCTGACTGTTCTTCATTTGGTGCGAAGCTAAAGATGGTTGCAACTTTCAAGCGTTTAGCTTCTGGTAAAGTTGCTTGTTGTCGCTGGAGTTCGTCATAGTATAACTTAGCAGCTTCAATACTTTGTACAGCTAGCATGGCATTAAATCCAAACAGTTGTTTTTGCTTATGAGTATAATGTTGATTTCGATGCGTTTTGTCATTATAAACTCTCAACAGGTACTCTGTGATGGTTGCTATCCGTTCTGGATGCAAAAGGAGTTCCTTCTCCATCTTTTTGAGTTTCTTCTCATCAAGCTCTTGACCAACTGCTTTTTCTGCTTCTCTATATTTATTGATTTCAGGCTTGATATAGTTATAGTCAACCTTGAACTTCAATACTTTTTTATCTCGAATAGCATCTGTGATAACGTAGTTATGAAGTTGTTCTCCAAAAACTTCCTGGGTCGTTTCACCCGTTAAGCTATTTTCTGGGAAAATCGGTGTTCCTGTAAATCCATACAAGGCGTACTGTTTAAAGGCCTTCTTAATTCGCTTTTGCGCCTTCCCAAACTGCGAACGATGACACTCATCAAAAATCAAGACACATTTCTTAGCATAGACTTCATGATTTGGATTTGCTGTGATAAACTTGTTTAACTTTTGAATAGTTGTGACAATGATTCGATCATCATTTTCTTCGATACTTCGTTGGAGTTCTTTTGTATTATTACTACCATTGACTGAATTTGGTTGGAATTTTTGATATTCCTTCATGGTTTGGTAGTCTAGGTCTTTTCTATCGACGACGAATATCACTTTGTCAATGTAGTCCAACTCTGTCGCCAAGCGCGCAGTCTTAAAACTGGTTAGGGTTTTCCCTGATCCGGTCGTATGCCAGATATAGCCACAAGCATTGATAGAGCCAAAGTTCTTCATTTCATTGGAAGAATGAATCTTGCGCAAGATACTCTCAGTTGCTGCAATCTGATATGGGCGCATGATGAGCAAGGTATTATCAGCATCAAAAACACAATATTTAGTCAATACCTCCAAAAGGACTCGCTTGCTCAAGAAGGTAACAGTAAAGTCTTCTAGGTCATGAATTGTTTTATTTTTGCGGTCCGCCCACTCACAGGTGAACTCATAATGATTTTTATTTTGAGCTGTCGTATTTGCAAAGTAGCGTGTATAAGTGCCATTCGAAATCACAAAAATCTGAATATATTTGTATAAAGAATTTTCACTATTGAAACTTTCCTTACTATATCTATGGATTTGTTCAAAAGCTTGTTTGAGGCTAACCCCTCGTCTCTTCAATTCAATTTGAACTAACGGCAGACCATTCACTAAAATAGTCACGTCATAACGGTTGGTATGACTGCCTACTTGAGTCACTTGGTTGATAACCTGCATAGTGTTGTTATGAATATTTTTCTTATCAAGGATGAAAATATTTTTAATCCGTCCATCATCAAAAACAAAGTCATAGATATGATTTTCTTGGATTTTTCGTGTTTTTTCAACCAAACCTTCATTGGGACAATCTAAATACTCGACTACAAAACGTTGCCATTCAGCATCCGTAAACGTAACCTTATTAAGCTTTTCAATTTGAACCTTGGCATTTGCTAAGAGCTCTTCAGGTGTATGGATATCTAGTCGTTCGTAGTTAAGATAATTAACCAAATCAGAAATCAGCTGATTTTCTAGATCAGCCTCAGACTGATATTCTCTATCTGTGCGATACTCTGGTTGATACTCAGCCAAGAGAATCCCTTCATTTGTTTCCGCAATTACTTCATGTACTTTTGAATAATCAACCATAGTATGCTTCCTTTTTTTATTTTAATTGAGATTCTATCTCAAAATGCTTCAAGAATTTATCTAGTAAAGTTTAATAATTGTTCTCTCCAGTATTCATACTGTTTCTGTCTTAGTTCGATTTCTTTTGGAAGACCTTCAGAAAGAGAGTTGGTTAAAGTATTGAAATTGTCAAGGGTAGAGACGATTCTTTTTTGTTCTGTAATGGATGGCAATATAAACTTATATTGCATAATAGCTTTCTTATCTCCTCGGGGCATCTTAGAACCTTTTGAATATTGCACATTATAATAAAAGAATCGATCATCTGACAAAATATAATATAAATATTTATTTTCCATACAAGGAGTAATAGAATTTTGAATTGTCAAGACATCTCCACTTGTCCCACCAACTTGATTAGAAAACCAAATTTTTTTGAGATAAGGTCTGATATTACCAATCAATATATCACCCTGATTATAGGTTGTAACACTTCCTTGATCAGGTAAAAATGTAGCAACTGCTTTCCCTTTTCTATCTTGCAACAAATTATCAACTCCAACATAAGTTTCAGGAGTTAAATCTGTCACACTAATCCTCTTTTGACTATATTCTGCAACTGCTCCCAACTCTACTCGAATCGGGCCAAATACCCACTGTAAAAGTTTGATAATAGCGGAGTTGTCCCACTCCTCTACTCTACTCTACTCTACTCTACTCTCAGTGTACTCGCCTTCGGCGACGAATGTCAAGAGTTTTTCTCTAAAATATTCATACTGTTTTTGACGAAGTTCAATCTCCTTAGGTAGTCCGATGTTTAGGTCATTACAAACCGTGTCAAAGTTGTCTAGAACTTGAACAATTCGAGATTGGATTTCGAGGGAAGGGACTGGGATTTTTACATTCTTCAGACTATTTGCATTAAACTGAGGCTGGCCAGCCTTTGAAACTAAATTATTAGCCTGTTTCCAATACAATTCACTCTTTGAAAAATGCCAATAGTATCTTGAATTCAACTTCTCTGAGGGAGTAATCTTGATTAAGAAAGAGGCATACGCGCTAGTTTCATCTGTATCAATAAATAGCGTTTTTCCAAAAGTAGCACCCGTTCTAGCCATCAATAAGTCACCATATTTTACTAAATAGCTTCTTGATGCTTCCGTTAAGGCAATATATTTTTTATCATACGGCTTAAGATAACCATTTTCATCAATATCAGTGATTCGAATGAATCTAACATCTCCAATATCTTTCGCTTTATCAGTATAACCATAATTAAATTTAGCGACTTCCCCCAGTGTTTTCCACTCAACCTGATAAACTTCATCCTCAAATGATAAAAGTTTATCTCGATAATAAGAATATTGCTTTTTACGTGAGGTCAATTCTGAGGTCAATTCTGAGGTCAATTCTGTAACATAATCGGTGAATTTGTCAAGTATTTGCACGATTTTTTCTTGAATTTCTAGGGGAGGGATGGGGAGTAATAGTTTGGACAATTTGTCAGCTTTTAACGCGGGTATCCCCGCTCCATGTTGAAAATCCATAAGATATTTCTGATTCATTTTTACAAAATGATATACAAATCTATTATTCACTCGAGTCTCATCAGGAAGTATATAATAACAATGTGCATTAGCCCAAAATTTGGTATCGACAAAATTAACAAAACCCGCAGAAGCTCCACCTTGACTTACAATGATTGTATTAGCTTCCACGTTGTAATCATTAGTTCTTCCTGAATAAGTTTGTCCACCATTATACGCAGGATATAATCCATCTTCTGTCAATAAATTTTTATTTAGTTGCTTACCTTTCTTAACAGAACAAACTTCCCCCAACTCTTTCCATTCAACAGGACAGTTTTGGATTTCTTCTAGGATGTTCATTAGTTACCTCCTTCCTTGGCTAGATTTTCAATACTTTTAATTTCCTTGAGGTAATCTTTTTCAACTTGACTAAGGGTCTTGGCTTGGTAGCTCTTATACTCCTTATCTACCTTCTGCTTCATCTGTTCACGAGAAATAGAACCACTATTATCAAGTAAGTCTTCTCCAGTAGCCTGAAGGATACGGTCTACATGTGTCACCCAGTCCGCCATAGTCATGACTTCTTCTCGCTCCGCCTGTCTTTCAGCAAAGTCTAGATATCCTGATACAAGCTGATTAAGCCCACGGAGTTCCTTTTCTGTCAGATAGTTCTTAGCAACTTTTGCTTCAGATAGAGTGGGAAGGTCTCCCTTAAAAGTGGTCAAGCCCATAAACTCCTTTTCGCTATCGACACGATTGTAGATGAGTTCACTGGCAGTATTGTGGTGAATAGCATAATGCATCTTGTTTTGAACCGTCGCAAAAAATTTCTTTGCCTCTGGTGAGTTTGCATTGTAGTCACTTGATGTCGCAAAAAGATCCAAGACTTGACGGTAAAAGACTTTTTCACTCGAGCGAATGTCTCGGATTCTTTCCAGGAGTTCTTTAAAGTAAGAGCCTCCACCCAAGTTTTTCAAGCGCTCATCATCCATAGCGAATCCCTTGATCAGATACTCTTTCAAGACTGTCGAAGCATAGTGTCTAAACTGGACCCCACGAGGGGAGCGCACACGGTAGCCAATCGCCAAAATCATATCCAAATTATAGTAAGCAACTTTTTTTGACTGAGTTTTACCAGCCATTGCACCGTGACGAGTGGTTGTCAACTGATAGTTGACAACCACTGTTTCATCCAATTCACCATCTTCAAATATCGCCTTGATGTGTTTACTAATGTTTTGCTTGGAGGTTTGAAAGAGCTCAGCTAGTTCTTGTTGGGTCAGCCAGACCGTTCCATTATCCAAGTGGAGTTCAATTGCAGACTTGCCGTCATCTGTTCTATAGAGAATCACATCATTTGCCATGGCTCAATTCCTCTACAATCTTGTCTATCTCTGCACGCAAGTGGTCAATCTTTGTCACAGTCTCAGCGATTTCTTTATTAAGCATATCAATATCAATCTTCTCACGTGTATCTTCTTGTTCAACATAGGTTGAGACAGATAGGTTGTAATCTTGCTCTGAGCCAATCACCTCATTATCAACAAGAGTTGCTTTATAGTCTACATTTTGATAATTAGAGAATAATTCAACAATATACTCGATATTGCTATCCGTCAAGACGTTGTTATTGGTCTCTTTTTTGAATTCTTTACTCGCATCGATAAAGAGAGTTTTATTTTCTAATTTATTCTTCGCCAGAACTAAAATTGTAGTTGCGATAGAAGTTCCAAAGAAGAGATTGTCTGGAAGGGCAATGACTGCTTCAACAAAGTTGTTATCTACCAGATACTGACGAATGGTCTTTTCAGCACCTCCACGATAGAAAATGCCTGGGAAACAAACAATAGCTGCTCGACCTTTATTAGACAGATGATTGAGACTATGCATGATAAAGGCAAAGTCAGCTTTTGACTTAGGAGCTAGTTTCCCTGCTGGCGCAAAACGGTCATCGTTTATCAGAGTTGGATCTCCATCTCCCACCCATTTGACAGAATACGGAGGGTTAGAAACGATAGCATCAAAAGGCTTTTCTTCCAGATGCTGAGGATTTAAAAGGGTATCTCCTCGCTTAATATCAAAGTTATTATAGTTGATATTGTGTAGGAACATATTCATACGAGCCAAGTTATAGTTGGTCATATTGATTTCTTGACCAAAGAAACCATCCTCCAAGATATGGTCTTCGTATTGTTTTTTCATTTGAAGAAGGAGAGAGCCTGAACCACATGTTGGGTCATAGACTTTGTTAATCTTGTCCTTACCAACCATTACCAAACGAGCTAGTAATTTAGAAACTGTCTGAGGAGTGAAAAATTCCCCACCACTTTTACCAGCATTACTCGCATAGTTTGAAATCAAGAACTCATAGGCATCCCCAAAGGCATCAATATCATTTTCCTCAAAATTACCAAAGTTAATGCTATTGATACCATTGAGGATATCAGATAGGCGCTTATTTTTTTCTGGAACACTTCCTCCAAGGATGTTACTTCGTGTATCTAAGTTATCAAACAAACCTTTGATATCATCTTCTGATTTGAAGCCAATCGCTGACTTCTCAATAGCTTGGAAAATATTGGCCAAGTCTTCGTTTAAATTTTCATTTTGCGAGGCATTCTCGACTACATTTTCAAATAGTTGACTCGGAAGGATAAAGAATCCCTTATCCTCAACTGTCCCTGGTTTAAAATCTTGCTCAGCCTCTTGGTCACTCAATTCAGCATAACGGAATTCTAAATCGCCAGCCTCATGCTCAGCACGGTCAAAATAGTCAGCCATATGCTCTGAAATAAAACGATAGAAAAGGATACCTAGGATATATTGCTTAAAATCCCAACCATCTACAGCTCCACGCACATCATCAGCAATCGCCCAAATTTTACGATGCAGCACCTTGCGTTCTGCATTTTCTTTACTTGCCATTTTTACTTTCCTTAATTAATGTATTATCTTTTCTATTTTATCATATTTCAAGAAAAACCACTCGACCTAGGGAGAACGAGTGGGAGCGAAATTTAACACAAAAAAGGGTACAAACATGAAGGATATTACTAAAAGGAGAACATACTAATCAATTATCCTTTAAAACTCATAGATTACCTACCAGTATTCCCTATCTATTTTCTCCTCGAATGTAAATCCTTTAGCTTCCAATTGCTCAAGTTGTGGCTGAATCTTTTCAATGACAGACTTATTATTTTTCATTTTATCTTGATTTTCATCCATCATAAGAAAATATTTTTTGTTTCTAGGAACAACATCAAAACAGTAATAACCCAATCCATTTGAAAGAATTCCTTGAAATTCCCAAAAGACTAAGAACTCTCTGCCTCCAAACTGCTCCATGGCATCCCAGATACTTCTATCCCAACTTTCAAATTCATTAAATTTTTCAATTGAACTAAGATAGGTCAAGAGGAAGAAATCTTTTCGTCTTAGCTTAGCGAAATTTTTATTATTAATTTCTAAGTTTGAATAGTGACGTCCCAAATCATAGAAGGTCAGCACTCTATGTTTTTCCATAAAATAAAGTATCTCAGACGGATCCAAACCTTCTTTTCTCAGAATAGTTTCCCAGAAATTCACAATTCTACCTATTATTTCTTCACTTAAAGGACTATTCCTCTCATATCGGGGAATTTCTTCATTTAACTTTTCTGCAACAATATAGTCCATTGCAGGGCTATTATAAGATTTCAGAGATTCTTGTATGGTAATACGTAGTAGTTTAGCTTTCTGATTTTCAGAAAATGATTTATATTCACTTGAAAGATATTGATAAAAATCAGTCTTATGATTCCCCTCTCTTAGTTCTCTTGATAATTCCTCACTATCTGTCTCAAGTAATGAATCCAATTCTTCTTTTGTACGATTTAGAGATTCTTCATAAAGAAAATAGGCCGAGCTATTCATTTTATAGCTTGGTGGATATTGGGTAAGATCTGATTGTTGAATGTCGGACAGTATTTCTTCTATGCTTCGTCCAAACTTGAACAGCCATGTAAAACTAATTTTTTCATCATCCTTGACTTTTATTTCTTCAGCCTTTAATAATTGTTTATATAATTCAGGATAAAAAAGGTAGGTATAGATAATCCAAAGTTGCTGTTCCTCCTGAACATGTCCTAGTTTCCCCCTTGAAAAGAATTCTTGATTGACATAGTCATTAAAATGATTTCTATCTCGCAAGTTTCTATTTTCAAACCTGAACCTTCTCCAAAAATCATCTGACAATCTCGTACTAAATTTCTTTCCTAGCAAGTCAAAATAATCTTGCCAAATATTTGATGGATGAAGAACAAATGGTAGCTCTATCCTTCTATCAATTATTTTAGAAAGAAAATTATTGTCTTTAAGATGTACTTTCTCAATGTCTCCCACAAAGACAATCGGAAGCTTACCACTGAGTAAACTAAAAATTTTATAACTCTCTTCTTGTTGTTTGTTAGACATTCGATCAAAATCATCAATAACTAGAACTTTTCGAGCTAATGACAAATACTTAAATGTTAGCAAACGACTGTAAAAACCATCAGATTTGACTTTGAAAAATTGGTAGATTGCTACTAATAAAACAATACTCCCAACAATTAATTTAACACAAAAAGATTCAAAAAAAGAACTTAAACCCAAATCAACTACATTTGTCATTAGGATTGATAATGCAACACATAAAACTATGAAAAACCTTAAAAACCTGTATTTCCACGGATGTAATTTTGAAAAAATAATTTCAATTGTTGAGCGGCTATCGCTTAATCTCCAAAAGTCTATCGTAACTAATTTTTTATTAGTATTCTTACCAACTTCAACTAGAAATTCTGTTTTTCCAGAACCCCAGTTCCCATTTAAGAAATAAGTTTTATTTTCTTCAAGTAATTTAGCGACATTTTTAGCTGCTACGGAGGTATCAATGTGCTTTAATGTAATGAATCTATCATCCATAGTATCTCTTTCTAAAAAAAATATTTTATAACCTTAAACTTTCCCTAAAATTATACCACGAATTCACCAAAAAACGCCTTTAGATAATAATATATCTAAAGACGTTTATTTTTTATCCAGCTACTTGTGTAGTTTCTTCGGTTTTCACTTTCTTATCCTTCTTACTTGAACCAGTCAATCGTCGTTTACTGTCTCGGATTGTATTGAGGTCTTTAAGGAGTTTGGTTAGGTGCTCTTTTTCTGGGTAGGCTTCTGCACTGGCTGCGGTATAGCGCATAAAGAGGACGTAGATGCTGGTTAGTTCGGTACGGACTTGTCTGGTCTTGCCGACTTCCTTGGCAGACTTATGAGCACGCGCCTGACTTTCCACCTTATCATATTCCTCTTGCGCACTGATTACCGCCGTAAGCATAGGGGTTAGTCCTAGGCTAGTAACTGCCGTCTGGTAGGGTTCTTCGCTGAGCGTTTTGAGCAGACTCTTGATTTCTGCCGTTTCCACATCATTGCTATGCTTGGTGATATCCTTGTACTTGGCAAAGACTGGTTTCAAAGTCTCATGGGCTTCTTTGAGTTTGGTCTCCTTGATCTTAGCAAATCCTCGATGAAGAGTAAAGAGACCGACTAGGGCACTGTCACGATTGCGATCGACTTCGGTCAGGTTCGTCGCCTCTTTCTTTTCTACGATAGCTAGTTGAGCTTGGAAGTCTGCTAACTTGCTCTTGAAGGAATCGAGATGCTTGCTATACATAGACTCGTCCTTATGTGCCTTAGCAAAAACTTCTAGTAGTTGACCCGTGTCTACCATGAGACTCTCAAACTCACGGTTGGTAAAGTTGGTATAGCTTAGCGGACGGATGGTAAATGTTTTTGTCATGATGATAACCTTTCTATTTAACGAATCATTTAGTTTTTTCTTTATCAAATAAAGACTGGATTAGTTCTGGAAGATAGACCTGTTTTTGATTTGTTTTTACAATGCTTCCTTGTCTATCAGGTTGAATCAAAGGTCTATCCTTTCCTACATAGACTTGAAGCAATACACAGACCAAAAATAGGAGTCCCCACAGAGGAAGGTCCGATAGGATACTCTCCTCATTTTCTTTATCTCTCTTCATCAGATTTTCTCCTTTAAGTTGATAAGACAATTCTAACAAATAGCAAAGAACTTATGACACTCATCCGCTCAACTGTCTACTTTATCATCCCAACAGCACTTTTTTTGGCTATTTTTTACTTTTATAGAATAAATCCGTCATTTCAGAAATAGAAAATCCCTATCTGACTGGAAATACACTCCGTCTGTCAGATAGAGACTCTTACTATTTTCAGATTTTAACTTTTCTAGCCTTAGAATACATCTAAACTTTAGGAAAGATGACTATTCGAAAGCTCGAAGACCCCAAAACTTTCTCAGATAGACTATTCGAAGCTTAGGATACCCATAAATTTATGTATTCCTTATCATTCTAAGTTTAGAATGCATGTAAACTTTAGGAAGTCTATGTCTTCGTAACTTCGAAGGACTATCTCCCAACTCTGAGTGGCTCAATGACTTCTTCGACAAGTTGCTTACAGGCTTCCTTGATTTGCTT
The DNA here is from genome assembly GCF_001810785.1 of Streptococcus sp. HMSC073F11. Lineage (GTDB taxonomy): Bacteria > Bacillota > Bacilli > Lactobacillales > Streptococcaceae > Streptococcus. The sequence continues at coordinate 419,956 of NZ_KV802698.1, read as the reverse complement.
TTTATAGAGGAGGGGATTGAGGGCATCTGCCACTTCTATCTTATAGTCCTGATAGCGCTGGCTCTTGGTCAGCTGGCTCTCTCCTAGTTGTTTTTTAGCTCCCTTGCGGTAGTGCTCGACATAGTAACGGAGCTCATCCTCTCCGACATACCAACGTTTGCTAAAGACTTGGATATGTTGCTGGATAACCGCCTCGATCATCTGATCCAGGATATTTGCGATAGACTGACCGCGATAGCTTTCTGACTTATCCTGTACTTCCTTCCATAGTTCAGTGATGATATGGGCAAGATTTGGATTGATCTTCTCAAGGCTCTGAATATAGCTATCCACTGCTTCTCTATCTTGAGCGCTTAGGTTCTTTTCTTGACTCTGACCTTGCTCGATCAGGCTTTGGATTAAGGTTAGGATATAGGCATAGTTAATCTCATCCACTTGGATAGACTCTAGTTCATAGTGAATATCAAGGGGCTCCCCATCTTCACCACCATCATCTCTTCGGCTTTTTAATTCAGCTAGGATGTTTTGATAGAAGCCAAGATAGGTTTCCAATTCTTCTGCGCTTAGTCCTGTCTGGGCGTAGATTTCTTCTTCATCATACTCTTTATAAACTCGGATAGAAGCTAGGTATTTATCAAAGACCTGATAGGCCTTGGCGAGCTTTCTCAACTCAGGTGTAGAAATCTGCTCGATTTGGAGTCCTTCCTCCGGATCATCGGTGATGAGATTTTGGAAATCACTGCAACTCCGTAAAAAGTTCCTCTTTTCCTCTTCCCAGCTAGGGGCTAGGACCTCGTTTTCTCCACCATTTGAATAGAGCTTGAGGGCATTATCGACTGCTTCTTTAAAGGCTAGAGGCTTTTGGAAGGTGATGATTTGCCAATAGAGCCACATTGTTCTGAGCTAGCTTTTCAAAGAAGCTTTCTCATAATTGCTCTTCTGTTTTAAGTTCATCTCTGTAAGTCCATTGACTTTCCCCAGTCACCAGTTGGTTGATCAGCTGTTTTTCTATCTCCAGTTCTGGTTTTAGCTGCATCTATATTTTTCCTTCAGGGACAACATTTTTGCTATTATTATATCATATTCCAAGTGAAAATAACTTCTTCCCCCTCCCTACTTCAACGCACTTTTGACCTTTTTCTTAGTAATGATGCGGTCATTTTTGTTGGCTAGAGATTTGAGTCGAGCTTCTAGCAGGATTTTTCTCCCTACTTCGTTGCGGGTGTAGACTAGCTGGTAATCACCTATCTGAGGTGCGACGGCATCTAGGAAGAGCTGGGCATCTTCCTTGCGTTTTTCAAAGAGGCTAGGAACCACAAAATACTTGGACTGACCTGCTGGTGCTTTTTTAACTACTAAGAGGTAGCGTTGATTGTCCACGGGAGCAAAGAATTCACCCAAGGTCTGAGAGAAGAGCTCCTTGTCTCGCATGCTGCCACCTTTTAGATAGGAAAATACGTTAAAGCTTTCCTTGTCCTCCTCGACCTGCACGCGCGACTGGTCATCAGATAAATGCCCGGCAGTCACCATGACTTTGCGAATAGCTTCACCGATCTGGCGCAAGCGTTTATAAGGACTCTTGTAGCTGTAATAGCGAAAGGCTGTGATAGCTAGGAAGAGGACACAAAGAGCTGTCAACCATGGCAAGGCAAAGAAGGTTAGTCGAACGACATAAGCTAGGAGACTAATGGCAAATACCATCAGAGCGTAGCGAAGCCACTTTTCAGCATCCGCTAGAGCAAGCAGAGGGATTCGTTTGCTGTCTGTCGCCACTTCATTGACAATCTCAATCTTGTCAGCAACAATGAGAGATTCCTGCCATTTTTTACGTAGGGAGGCACGGTCCTTGGATAGTTCCATGATCTTCTCGTTATAGTCTTCGAGTTTCTTTTTCTTAAATGGGAACTCAGGAAAGTTTAAGCGGTCCAAACCTGTTTCAATGGTATCTTCCTTATAGGACAAGCCAAGGAAATGGTCCATACGACGGGCAAGGGTTTGGAGGTCCTGATAAGGATTGAGGTCTAGTTCTTCTTGATCCTCCTTAGAAAAGGCTGGATTTTTGTAAGGTTTGATGGCTACTAGGTGCCAGATGTTGCTGGTCTTATCTGGATGTCCTGGCCAGATACGGATGGCACGGCCCCTCATTTGATTGCTGAGCATAAAGCTTCCGACAAAACTTCCGAGGATGAGAGAGTTGACGCAAGGCGCATCCCATCCTTCTCCCAAAAGAGACTTGGTTCCGACCAAGACCTGGATAGAACCACGTTGGAAGAGTTCGGTCACTGCTGCGACCATCCCCTTAAAGCTGGATGGAAAGCCTACCTGGAGATAAACATCTTGATCGAGTTTTCCAATGGCAGAGAAGCTTAAGCTAGTGTTTGGAATGAGTGCTTGAAGTTCAGCCTTGACACTAGCCGGTATGATCACGACACTACCAGAAAGGACTGCTATCGGGACAGACAAGCCTTGCTTTTGTGCACTTCTGCGAATAGTTTCAAAGTAAGGGAGGACACCTAATTGCGTGATTGGTGCTTGGTCATCTCCCAGATAGCTGGCAAAATCCTTACGGATATAGTCCGCCAAGACTAACTGTCTCAAGTCCTTTCCTAGACTATCATACTCAGTTTCAAATATAGATGCAATCCCAGCCAGTTTTCCTAGAGATTGGTTGAGGATTTGGTCATTGGCCTTGGATTTGACCAAGAAAACCTGACGTTTTTCAATCAACCCTCTTGATTTCAGTTCTGCTTCTATCTTTTTCTTTGTCTCCTGCTGATCCTCATACCAGTCAGGAGTCTGATAGAGAAGGCCTTGCAAGAGAATTTCTAGCCAATAATAATTGAGGGCAGGCAATCCTTCAGCTCCTAGTAAATCTTGTAGATGCGTGGGAATTTCCTGTTTTTGAGCTTGTAGATAAATGAGGAGCGCTGAGAGATACTTGGGATCTTCAAGAAGAATATCTGCAGAAATTTTCCCTTTGAGAACCTTGGAACTCCGAATCAACTCTTGAAAGTCAGGATCAACGACTAGTTGGCTGACATACTGCCACTTGGTGTCTTCAAACTCTTCCAAGCGCTTGTCCTCTTCCTTGGTCGGAAAACAGATATAGACAAAGTCCTGATGAGGGCAAAGAGTGTCTTCCTTAACCAGTTCTGGCACTGTGATTTCTTGGTCAATCTCACCACACATCTGGAGATAACGATCCCAGAGTTCTGGTTCACTGTCATAAGGCGGTGTCGCAGTGAGAGAGATGACTTGCAGTTGCTGGTAGTTTTTACGGAAGTCTTCTAGACTTTTCCACCATTCGTTTCTCAAGTGATGGCATTCGTCCAGACAGAGGGTTTCTACACCCCTTTCCTTGAGTCTGTCAAGCAGGTCAAAGCCTATAAAGTCCTCAACCTCCCCATTATCTTCTTGAGATTGTACCTGTTGCATAGCGCTGTGAAAAACTTGGTAGGTGGCGATGGTGATTTGCTTCATGTCCTTGAGATTTTGAGACACGAGACTTGTGACTTGGTCCTCATCCTCTAAAAAGGCCTGGCGAATCCTTTCTACCCATTGTTCTCGGATGGTGACCGTCGGCACCAAAACGAGAGCAGGTTTATCAAAGCGGGCAATCAACTCAATCCCTATAGTTGTTTTCCCTGAACCTGGTGCTGCCACCAAGTGAACATGCCCATCTGCTTGGTATTCTTGGAAGTTGTCCAAGACCTGTTTTTGGTAGTTGCGCCAAGTCCCATTAAACTTTAATCCCAACATGATTCTTCCTCAATCTAATTTAGCATTTGATTATTTCCATTTTACCATAATTATTCTACCTCTAGACACTCAGATAGTTTAAAACCGTAAATTATGGTATAGTAGAACTATACTATCTATGAGGAGTTTACATGTCACAGGATAAACAAATGAAAGCTGTTTCTCCCCTTTTACAGCAAGTTATCAACATCTCATCGATTATCGGTGGGGTTGGGAGTTTGATTTTCTGTATTTGGGCTTATCAGGCTGGGGTTTTACAGTCTAAGGAAACCCTCTCTGCCTTTATCCAGCAGGCAGGTATCTGGGGGCCACCTCTCTTTATCTTTTTACAGATTTTACAAACGGTCGTCCCTATCATTCCTGGGGCCTTGACCTCCGTCGCTGGGGTCTTTATCTACGGTCACATCATCGGTACTATCTACAACTATATCGGAATCGTGATTGGCTGTGCCATTATCTTTTATCTCGTGCGCCTCTATGGGGCTGCCTTTGTCCAGTCTGTCGTCAGCAAGCGTACCTACGACAAGTACATCGGTTGGCTGGATAAGGGCAATCGTTTTGACCGTTTCTTTATCTTTATGATGATTTGGCCCATTAGTCCAGCTGACTTTCTCTGTATGCTGGCTGCCCTGACCAAGATGAGTTTCAAGCGCTATATGACCATCATCATTCTGACCAAGCCCTTTACCCTCGTGGTATATACCTACGGTCTGACCTATATTATTGACTTTTTCTGGCAAATGCTTTGATATGTAAAAATCCGTTTGGTTTCCCAAGCGGATTTTGTGTTTTATTTTGAAACTTCTTTTGCAAGAACAAAGTTCCCAAGAGTAGCAGAACCATTTCCTGCGACTGCTGGAGTCACGATATAGTCACGTACATCTGGTACTGGTAGGTAACCATTGAGAAGAGATGTAAATTTCTCACGGACACGGTCCAGCATGTGTTGTTGAGCCATAACCCCTCCACCAAAGACAATCACGTCTGGACGGAAAGTCACTGTAGCATTAACCGCAGCTTGAGCGATATAGTAGGCTTGAACATCCCAAACAGGGTTGTTGAGTTCAATATTTTCCCCACGAACACCTGTACGAGCTTCCAAACTTGGACCAGCTGCATAGCCTTCTAGACATCCCTTATGGAAAGGACAAACACCCTTAAACTCTTTTTCAATATCCATTGGGTGTCTAGCCACATAGTAATGACCCATTTCAGGGTGACCGGCACCGCCGATAAACTCACCACGTTGGATGACACCTGCACCGATACCTGTACCGATTGTGTAGTAAACCAAGTTTTCGATACGAGCACCAGCATTATTACGGGCAACCACTTCACCATAAGCAGAGCTGTTTACGTCTGTAGTGAAGTACATTGGCACGTTGAGGGCACGACGAAGGGCACCAAGCAAGTCCACATTTGCCCAGTTTGGTTTTGGAGTCGTTGTGATAAAGCCATAAGTTTTTGAGTTTTTATCAATATCAATCGGACCAAATGAACCAACTGCAAGACCAGCAAGGTTATCGAATTTTGAGAAGAACTCAATGGTTTTATCGATTGTTTCGATTGGAGTTGTTGTTGGAAATTGTGTCTTTTCTACAACGTTAAAATTTTCATCACCGACAGCACAGACAAACTTTGTACCGCCCGCTTCCAAGCTTCCATATAATTTTGTCATGATAAACCTCTTGTTTTTATTTTCTTTATTATAGCATATTTCGAAAATCTAAATTTCTCTATTTTTTAGATTTTCCTCTGTAAATCTTACCATTCAAGCAAAAACGAACAAACATGTCATTTGTTCGTTTTCACATTAGAGAGGGAATATTGTACTCAATGAAAATCAAAGAGCAAACTAGGAAGC
>NZ_KV802698.1:409502-414233 GCF_001810785.1 Streptococcus sp. HMSC073F11 | reverse complement strand
GAAGCTGACGTGGTTTGAATTTGATTTTCGAAGAATATTAGATTTTCACTTCGATCACAGCATCCCCCTTCGCAACTGAACCTGTTGCGACTGGAGCTACTGAAGCGTAGTCAGCTGTATTTGTAACGATAATCATTGTTGTATCATCAAGACCAGCTGCAGCGATTTTGTTTGAGTCAAATGTTCCAAGAACATCGCCTGCTTTCACCTTGTCACCTTGGGCAACTTTTTGTTCGAAACCTTCACCGTTCATTGTTACAGTGTCGATACCAACGTGGATCAAGACTTCAGCACCGTTAGTTGTTTTCAAACCAAAGGCGTGACCTGTTGCAAAGGCGATTGAAACTTCAGCATCAGCTGGTGCATAAACCACACCTTGGCTTGGTTTCACAGCGATACCTTGTCCCATAGCTCCACTTGAGAAGACTGGGTCATTGACATCAGCAAGAGCTACAACGTCACCAACGATAGGAGTTACAAGTGTTTCATTTTGAAGAGCTGCTGGAATGTTACCAGTTGTTTCTTCTTGAACCAAACGTTCTGTCTCTACTTCAGTAGCAACTTCTTTTTCATCCTCGTAACCAAACATGTAAGTAAGAGCGAAACCAAGTGCAAATGATACAGCTACCATAAGAAGGTATTGGGCAAGTTGTCCGTTACCAACATAAAGCATTGTACCAGGGATGATGGTGATACCACTACCATTACCAGCAAGTCCAAGGATAGAAGCCAATCCACCACCGATTGCACCAGCAATCAATGAAAGGAAGAATGGTTTACGGAAGCGCAAATTCACCCCGAAGATAGCAGGCTCTGTAATACCGAGGAAGGCAGAAAGAGCAGCTGGGAAAGCAAGTGTTTTTAGTTTTGGATTTTTCGTTTTAATACCAACCGCAACAGTCGCAGCACCTTGCGCTGTCATAGCAGCTGTGATAATCGCGTTGAATGGGTTAGCATGGTCAGCAGCAAGCAATTGAACTTCAAGCAAGTTGAAGATATGGTGAACACCTGACACGACGATCAATTGGTGAACCCCACCAATCAAGAAACCACCGAGACCAAATGGCATGCTGAGGATCGCTTTTGTCGCGATAAGGATGTAGTTTTCAACGACGTGGAAAACTGGTCCAATGACAAAGAGTCCAAGGATAGACATGACCAAAAGTGTCACGAATGGTGTTACCAAGAGGTCAATCACATCTGGAACAACCTTGCGGACAGCTTTTTCAAATTTAGCTCCGACAACCCCGATGATGAAGGCTGGAAGAACGGAACCTTGCAAACCAACAACAGGGATAAAACCAAAGAAGTTCATAGCAGTTACTTCACCACCTTGAGCAACTGCCCAAGCGTTTGGAAGTGAGCCAGAAACAAGCATCATACCAAGAACGATACCAACAGCTGGATTTCCACCAAATACACGGAAGGTTGACCACACAACCAAACCTGGCAAGATGATGAAGGCTGTATCTGTCAAGATTTGTGTGTAAGTTGCAAAGTCACCTGGAAGTGGCATTTCAAGAGCGTTGAAAAGACCACGCACACCCATGAAAAGACCTGTCGCTACGATAACTGGGATGATTGGAACGAAAACGTCACCGAAAGTACGGATAGCACGTTGGAACCAGTTCCCTTGTTTGGCAGCTTCTGCTTTCATGTCATCTTTAGATGATGTTGGCAAACCAAGCGCAACAACTTCATCGTACATTTTGTTAACTGTACCAGTACCAAAGATGATTTGGTATTGACCTGAGTTAAAGAAAGCACCTTGAACTTTTTCCAAGTTCTCAATCACTTCTTTATTGATTTTTCCTTCATCTTTTACCATAACACGGAGGCGAGTTGCACAGTGAGCTACACTGTTAACATTCTCACGTCCGCCCAAGGCATCGATGACTTTTTTTGCAATTTCCTGATTGTTCATTTGCAAAAATCTCCTTATAAAAAATTTATTCTTGTATGAAAGCGATTTTATTCGCCCTTACGACTATTATTTTATCATGTTTTAGAAATATGTCAAGCGTTTTGCAGAAAAAATATTCTATCCACTTAGTGGGCACGATTTAGATTGATTGCTTTTGATTGTTTTATCAGATATTCCTTGAAAAAATAAGTTTAAAATCTTGGTTAAAAGGGTTTTGTTTCATTATCTTTCATATTTTCCTAAAAATTTGATTGATTCCCTGCATTTATTTTGTGACAAACGTTTGACAGTTTTTCTCTTTTTTAACATAAAAGGCTTGCTTTTTTTTCCGAAAACGGTTACTATTAAAAGTGATAAGATTTTTGGAGGAATGAAAGAATGAAATGGACTACTGAGCGTCGTTACAGACTTTATCAAGACTGGACGCAAGAAGAAATTAAGAATATTAAGGAAAATATGGCACAATCTCCATGGCATACTCATTACCACGTTGAGCCAAAAACAGGACTCCTAAACGACCCAAATGGCTTTTCTTACTTTGATGGAAAGTGGATTGTTTTTTATCAGAACTTTCCTTTTGGTGCAGCCCACGGTTTGAAATCTTGGGTGCAATTGGAAAGCGAGGACTTGGTTCATTTCACAGAAACTGGAGTCAAAGTTTTGCCTGATACTCCATTAGATAGCCACGGCGCCTACTCTGGTTCTGCTATGCAATTTGGTGATCAGTTATTCCTATTCTATACAGGAAATGTCCGCGATGAAAACTGGATCCGTCACCCGTACCAAATCGGTGCTTTGATGGACAAGGATGGCAAGATTACGAAGATCGACAAGATCTTGATCGACCAGCCAGCAGACTCTACTGACCACTTCCGTGATCCGCAAATTTTTAACTTCAAGGGACAATACTATGCTATCGTCGGTGGACAGGACTTGGAGAAAAAAGGCTTCGTCCGTCTCTACAAGTCTGTAGACAACGACTATACAAGCTGGCAAGCCGTTGGCAACCTTGACTTTGCTAACGACCGTACTGCCTACATGATGGAATGTCCTAATCTGGTCTTTGTAGGGGAACAACCTGTACTTCTCTACTGCCCACAAGGATTGGATAAGAAAGTTCTAGACTACGATAATATCTATCCAAATATGTATAAGATTGGGGCTTCCTTTGATCCTGAAAATGCTAAAATGGTAGATGTATCTCAACTTCAAAACATGGACTATGGTTTCGAAGCCTATGCAACTCAAGCCTTCAACGCTCCTGATGGACGCGCTCTAGCTGTTAGCTGGCTTGGCTTGCCTGATGTTTCATATCCATCTGACCATTTTGACCACCAAGGAATCTTCTCTTTGGTCAAAGAACTGACTATCAAAGACGGTAAACTCTACCAATATCCAGTCGCAGCTGTCAAGGACCTTCGTGCCTCTGAAGAAGCCTTCTCGAATCGTGCTCAAACCAATAACACTTACGAACTTGAACTCAGCTTGGAAGCTAATAGCCAGAGCGAGATTGTCTTACTTGCTGATCAAGAAGGCAAGGGACTTTCCATCAACTTTGACCTTGTAAATGGTCAAGTAACAGTAGATCGTAGCCAGGCTGGTGAACAGTATGCCCAAGACTTTGGAACAACTCGTTCTTGCCCTATCGAGAATCAGGCTACTACTGCTACGATTTTCATCGATAACTCTGTCTTTGAAATTTTCATCAATAAAGGAGAAAAAGTATTTTCTGGTCGTGTCTTCCCACATGCGGACCAAAATGGGATCCTCATCAAATCTGGAAACCCAACTGGAACTTACTATGAATTAGATTATGGTCGCAAAACTAACTGATGTTGCCAAACTTGCAGGCGTCAGCCCCACTACCGTCTCTCGGGTTATAAATAAAAAAGGTTATCTCTCTGAGAAAACCATTCAAAAGGTTAATGAAGCCATGCGAGAATTGGGCTATAAACCCAACAACCTAGCTCGCAGTCTACAAGGAAAATCAGCTAAGTTAATCGGCTTGATTTTCCCCAATATTTCCAACGTTTTCTATGCAGAATTGATTGATAAGCTGGAACACCAACTCTTTAAAAATGGTTACAAGACCATCATCTGCAACAGCGAACACGACTCTGAAAAGGAACGTGAATACATCGAAATGTTGGAAGCCAATCAGGTAGACGGCATCATTTCTGGTAGTCACAACTTGGGAATCGAAGACTACAATCGCGTGACAGCGCCGATTATTTCCTTTGACCGCAACCTATCGCCAGACATTCCAGTCGTTTCCTCTGACAACTATGCTGGTGGGCTCCTAGCCGCCCAGACCTTGGTTAAAACAGGCGCCCAGTCTATCATCATGATTACAGGGAATGACAATTCCAATTCGCCTACTGGACTGCGCCACGCTGGCTTTGCATCTGTACTCCCAAAAGCACCTATTATCAATGTTTCCAGTGACTTTTCTCCTGTCAGAAAAGAAATGGAAATCAAGAATATCTTGACCCATCAAAAACCAGATGCCATTTTTGCTTCGGATGATTTGACAGCTATTCTAGTCATTAAAATTGCTCAAGAACTGGGCATTTCTGTCCCAGAAGAGCTTAAAGTCATTGGCTATGATGGTACCTACTTTATCGAAAATTACTACCCTCAACTGGCTACTATCAAGCAACCCTTGGAAGAGATTGCCTGCCTCACTGTTGACCTCCTCTTGCAGAAGATCGCAGGTAAGGAAGTCGCGACAACTGGTTACTTTTTACCAGTTACTCTTTTACCAGGAAAAAGTATTTAATACTCAATGAAAATCAAAGAGCAAACTA
>NZ_KV802698.1:376701-409402 GCF_001810785.1 Streptococcus sp. HMSC073F11 | reverse complement strand
GACGTGGTTTGAATTTGATTTTCGAAGAGTATAAACACAAGAAAACTCAGACCGATCGGTCTGAGTTTTTTATGATCTTAAGTTTTCTAGATAACGCTGGGCTGTCTCTAGATTAAAGGTTTTATCTGCAATGAGGAGCTCAACAAGGGGAGCTACCTCGGATTCACTAGCACCTGCTAGGAGAGATAAGGATTTGGCCTGCAATTTCATGTGTCCTTGCTGTATCCCTGTACTCACCAAGGCTTTGAGGGCAGCAAAATTTTGGGCAAGCCCGATAGACACTATAATCTGGGCTAATTCTTTGGCAGAAGGATTTCCCAGTAGTTCGTGACTGAGGGCTACACGAGGGTTAAGGCCGATAGAGCCACCCTTGGTCGCTACAGGCATGGGCAGGGTCATCTCACCAACCAATTCTTCTCTTTCAAGGTCCAGCGTCCATTGACTAAGACCTTGGTAATGTCCATCTCGACTGGCAAAGACATGAGCCCCGGCTTCGATGGCACGCCAGTCATTACCAGTGGCAATCAAAATGGCATCAATACCATTAAAAATTCCTTTATTATGGGTAGCTGCTCGATAAGGATCAGCCTGCGCAAACTGGCTAGCCAAAGCTATTTTCTCCGCAATCTCTCGCCCTTGATCCGTTTGACGGCTCAAATAGCGAAAGGCGATGCGACAGTTTGCTGTCACCAGAGAATCGGTCGCGTAATTAGATAGGATTCCCATGAGACTCTGTCCCTGACTGAGTTCTTCTAAGACTGGTTTCAAGGCCTCCAGCATGGTATTGAGCATATTAGCACCCATGGCTTCCTGGGTATCTACATGGAGATAAACAACGAGAAAGTCTGTTTCAGCTTTGATCTTCTCTACATGCAAATCACGCGCCCCACCCCCGCGTTTAACGATAGAAGGATAAGCTTGATTGGCAAGTTCCAAGAGTTCTACTTTCTTGCCGTCAATCTTCTCTTGCACTAAATCTGGATCAGCAACTTGATAAAGGGCTACCTGCCCAATCATCTGGCGCTCATGAACCTGAGCAGTAAAGCCACCTGCTCGCTTGATGATTTTACTTGCATAGCTGGCCGCAGCAACCACTGAGGGCTCTTCTGTCACATAGGGAACTGTGTATTCCTGACCGTTAACGAGAACCTCTGGGACCAGCGAATAAGGCAGAGAAAAAGTTCCCACTACATTCTCACTCAGCTGGTCTGCCACAGTCACACTCATCTGTTCATCCTGCTCCAGACTCGCTTGTCTCTCAGGACTAAGGAGCGCCTGAGCTTTTAACAGCTCGAGGCGCTCTTGGTATGATTTTTTAGAAAATCCATTCCAACTTATCTTCATTATTTTTCAACCTTGCTATAACGGCGTTGGTGGTCAACAATTTCAACCAAGGCAAAATCTTGATTTTCATAGCCAGCAAACTGGGCAGAATTTGTTTCATCTAAGTCTACTTCCTCAAAGAAGACTTTTTCATAGTCTGCAACGGATAGGGCAGTTCGTTGGTTGAGCTTGTTCAAGCGGTCTTTATCCAGATAAGCTTCATATCCTTCAACCAATTCACCACTAAAGAACTCAGCCACAGCCCCACTTCCGTAACTATAAAGGGCAATTTTATCCCCAGCCTTCAAGCTATCTGTATTTTCCAAGAGAGACAAGAGTCCAAGGAAGAGGGATCCTGTGTAGATGTTCCCCACCTTCTGACTGTAGAGAATAGACTGGTCAAAATGCTTTTGCAAGAGATCTTTTTTCTCTTGAGCCAGGCTCTTATCCATGATTTTTTTCAAGCCTTTTAGCGCTAATTTAGGATAAGGCAAGTGGAAGCAAACCGCCGCAAAATCATCCAAAGTAAGCTGGTAGCGTTTTTGGTATTCAAGCCAAGTCGTTTTCAAACTATCTAGATATTGTTGGGTAGAATAGACACCATTTACATAAGGCGTTGTCGAGTAATTTGGACGCCAGAAATCCATGATGTCACGAGTCTGAGCCACATTGTCATTATTAAAGGCCATAATGCGTGGATTCTGTGTAATCAACATAGCTACACTTCCAGCACCTTGAGTTGGTTCTCCTGGAGTTTCAATACCGTATTTGGCAATATCACTGGCAATGACTAAAACCTTGGACTCTGGAGAATTTTCCACATGCAATTTGGCATAATGGAGGGCAGCTGTCGCTCCATAGCAGGCTTCTTTAATCTCGAAACTACGCGCAAAGGGCTGGATGCCCAGCAAACCATGCACAAAGACGGCCGCAGCTTTACTTTGGTCAATTCCTGACTCAGTCGCCACAATGACCATATCGATTTCTTGTCTTTCTTGCTCAGTTAAAATAGAATCACTTGCACTAGCTGCCAAAGTCACGATATCCTCAGTTAGAGGCGCAATACTCAATTCCTTGAGCAAGAGTCCTTTGCTTAATTTTTCAGGGTCAATTCCCCTCGCTTCTGCTAAGTCTTGTAATTTCAAGACATATTGACTGGTCGCAAAACCAATCTTATCAATACCGATTGTCATATTTACCTCTGTTTTATCATTCATTGTAAAAAATCGTTCTATACTATTTTATCACAAATAGCAGTAAAAGAGAGAAAAAAGACTTGATTCACCAAATCAAGTCGCTTATTCGTCACAGTTTTAAATAATGATTAGTTGCTATAGAGTTCACCAACATAAGTAGCTTTATAAGCCCCATTCTCAGTTAGCAGTTCCTGGAGGATTAAATTTCCTGAGTAAGTCCTTCCCATCTCATCTACAAATTCTTGATAAAACTGACTAGTCGGAATTTCTCTGATATTCTTATCAAATGTCTTGTCAAGTGTTTTACTAACCTTCTCAGCAATCAACTGATTCTCTTGCAATCCACTTTGAAACTCTGAGCTCGAACTAGAAACCATGACTGGGATAAACAATAAAGTCAGTAGACTTACAAACAATAAGGAAAATAGTAATTTTTTCATGATTTTTCCTCCTTTCTATATATAGAATACTACATAGAGAAAGCGTTGTCAATGCATTTGTCTCATTTTTCAGAAAATTCTTTTATTTCTGTAAATTCTCCAATGCTCAATGTGTTTTTATATAATGATACAGTCTGAGAATCACTGTTCCACTAGCCATTCCAATGGAAATCACCAAAGCCAACATAACAACCAAGGTTGCACTAGCAATGGCATGACTGTAATCTCCCGTCACAAAAAAGGCAGTTGTCCGATAGGAGAGATAACCCGGAACCAGAGGTGCTAAGATGGCCAAGATAAAGACCACAGCAGGTGTCTTATAAAGAATACTTAAAATCTGGCTGACGCAAGAACCGATAATGGCTGCAATAAAAGTAGCCACAATAACATTGGTCGGTTCCTTGAGCAAAAGATAAATTAGCCAGACAGCCATGCCCAAAATTCCTCCTGGTAAGAGCATAGAACGTTGAACATTGAGTACGATTAAAAAAGTGATGATAGCAAGAAGACTTGCTACTGCTTGTAATAAAAAGGTTGTTAGTGTCATATTAATTCATCAATACCAAGGCGACAGAAGTTCCCGCCCCTAAAGCAAGGGTAATGAGCAGGGATTCAAACATCTTACTCATACCAGAGTTTATGTGGTTGGTCATAATATCACGAACCGCATTGGTCAAGGCAATCCCTGGTACAAACGGCATGACCGCACCAGCTATAATCAAATCTGCCGTTGAAGGAAAACCTGTGTAGCGAGCCCAAAACTGGGCAATCATCCCAAAGACAAAGGCTCCAGCAAAGGCCGTTACAAAGGGAATTCGGATAAACTTCTCCACATAGAGGGAAAAGGCAAAACCAAATAAGGTAGCCACTCCTGCCCCAAGTGCGTCGTAGATATTTCCACTAAACATAATCGAAAAGAAAGGGGCGCTAAAGGTCGCAGCCAGAGTTACCTGCAACTTAGTATAAGGAAGGGGCTGGTCTTGCAAAGCCGTCAATTGCTTGAAGGCTGTCTCTAAATCAAGATTTCCTCCTACCAACTGACGAGAAATCTGGTTCACATCACAGACTTTTTCAATATTATAAGAAGAGGAAGTCACGCGTTTCATTCGCGAAATATTGGTATTTTCAATGGAGAAAAAGATAGCAGCAGGCATGGCAAGAACATTGCAATCCACAATCCCCTGCGAATGCGCAATACGGATCATGGTATCTTCTACACGATGAATCTCTGAGCCACTTTTGAGAAGAATGGTTCCAGCTAACATAATCACATCGATGACGGCATTTAATTCTCTTGATTCTTCCATGCGTTCCTCCTTTTATCAACTTCCTCTATTCTATCACAAATCCGGACTCAAAAAAAATCTTTGCCATGAAATCATGACAAAGATTCGTTTAATCACGAGAATTTTCGTGGTTGCCTTCACTACTTGATTGAGTAGTAGCAGGTGCATTCCCTCGTTGATTTCCTTGTTGGTTCCCCTGACTTGGTGTCGTAGTAGAACCTTGGTTTCCACGTTGGGCTGGTGCTGATGATGACGTTGACGGTGGTGTTTTTGGTTTGTAGATTGAAATCTTGACACGCGTCTTAGTCAAATCAACCTTTTCGCCTGCTTTTGGACTTTGCTCTACAACAGTCCCCTCAGCAGTTCCATCAGGAGCTGTCGACACTTCTACAACTTCAATATTGGCTTCTTTAATCCCAACAATTTGAACGAGATTATTTTTAGTAAATTCAAGACTAGATCCTATATAACTTGGCATAGCAACGCTGGTTACTTTCTTAGCAACGGTTAAGGTAATTGTTGAGGCCTTGCTCAAATCATAGGTTGTTCCGGCAGCTGGACTCTGTCTGAGAACGGTTCCTGCTTCACTCTCACTTGATTCTTCTTCCTCAATCTTGATGAGATTTTCAGGAACCTTCTTCTGCTTGAGTTCTGCGATAACATCTGTCGATTTACGGCCGATATAGTTACTCAATTGGAAAGATTGCTTGCCTGATGAGACAACCAAATTGATTTTCGAACCTTCTTTTCGAGTCTTTCCAGCTTCAGGATCTGTACGGATAATCCGCCCTTCTTCCACCTTTTCACTAGCCTCTGATTTCTCCTCGCCAATCTCAAAATTGGCTTTCTTGAGCGTTTCCTTGGCTTCCGCAACTGTCTGGCCTGCCACATCTGGAATGGCAATGGTTGCAGGAGTTCTAGATAGTATCCAAATCAGAGAGGCTGCCACCAATACAATGCTGGCCAACAAAATCATATAACGAACTCTAAATTTCCGTTTCTTAACAGTCTTGCTTGCGTAATTGTCTTCTGAAACCTGCTGACTAGGTTTCGCAGTCTGTGGCTTCGGACTCTGTGTTTGCACCTTAGGAATCGAAGTCAAGGTACTCTGGGATACCTTCGGTAGTGTCTTGGTGTCCGCCTTAGTAGTATCATTAAATACCAGTTTAGGCTCATTGCGACGATTATAAGACAAGCTACTAGACAAGTCCACATACATCTCTGCAACTGACTGATAACGATCTGTCAATTTCTTGGCAGTTGCCTTGATAACAACATTCTCCAAAGCCTGAGGCACAGATGGATTTTCATCAATAACTGACGGCAGTGGTTTCTGGAAATGCTGAAGGGCGATGGTCACCGCACTATCCCCGTCATAAGGGATATGGCCTGTCAGCATCTCATAGAAAATAATCCCCATGGCATAGATATCACTCTGTACAGTCGCCTTAGAACCACGCGCCTGCTCTGGTGACAAGTAATGAACCGAACCCAGCATAGAGTTAGTCTGAGTCAGACTTGTCTCTGCAAAAGCGACCGCAATCCCAAAGTCTGTGACCTTGGCAGTCCCATCTGGTGTCAAAAGGATATTTTGAGGTTTCAAGTCCCTGTGAACAATTCCTCTAGTATGGGCCAAACGCATGGCTAGGAGGATTTGCCCCATGATACGGACGGCTTCTTCATTAGAAAGAGGATAGTGTTCCTTGATATAGCGTTTGAGGTCTAGTCCAGCAACATACTCCATTGCAAGATACTGTTGACCGTCTTCCTCACCAATATCTGTTATCCGAACGATATGAGGATGGTCTAGATCTGCCATAGCTCTCGCTTCACGCTGAAAACGAGCTACAGCTATCGGGTCCGTCTGGTAGTTGGTCCTCAGGACCTTCACTGCCACTTCTTCTCCGTCTAGAATTAAATCCTTGGCCAAATAGACATCTGCCATGCCTCCTCGGCCAATCTGTTTCACAATCCGATAGCGTCCGGCAAAAATCTTGCCGATTTGGATCATTCTGCATCCTCCTCGTTCATAGAAACAAGGGCAACCGTAATGTTGTCTAAACCTCCTGCATTGTTAGCAAAACGCACAAGCGTCGCTGTTTTATCTGCCAAAGGAATATCACTGGTTACAATATCACAAATCTCACTGCCTGAAATCATGTTAGTCAAACCATCACTATTGAGCAAGAGATAGTCTCCTGGCTCAAGGGTAATCATTCCAAAATCAGGTTGAACTTCATCTTTTTGACCGATAGATTGAGTAATAATATTTTTCTGTGGATGGCTAGCTGCTTCTTCTGGTGTCAATTGACCTGCCTTAAGCAATTCATTGACCAAAGAATGGTCGCTCGTCAACTGGTGGTACTCTTCTCCACGAATCAAACCGATACGAGAATCTCCAATATGAGCATAGATAGCCTGATTGCCAATAATAGCAACAGCTTCTAGAGTTGTTCCCATTCCTTTATAGGCATCATCTTGTCCAAGTTGATGAATCTTTTGATTTTCAATTTCTAGGTAATTGGCGAACCATTCACGCACTTCATTGACTGTATCGATCTGGGTGTCAACCCAAGCTATACCTAGGTCTGTTACCGCCATTTCACTAGCGATATTCCCTGCGCGATGACCTCCCATCCCATCAGCTAAAATAATCATGGTACGCCCAGCTCTATTGACATAGTGGTTGACATAGTCTTGGTTATTTGTTCGTTTCTGACCAACATCTGTTAATAATGAAATTTCCATGTGTCAGTTCCTTCCTAATCCGATATCTTGCGAAATTGACTGATGAAGAATCCATCACTTCCATACAATTCAGGTGTAATGAGGATACAGCCGTCTTTCATGATATCCTTACATTCATGTTCTAGTTCTACCTGCTCGAACTCAGGATGACTTTCTAAAAACGCCTCAACGACTTGAAAATTCTCCTCTGAGACAATAGTACAGGTACTATAAGTTATTATACCACCTTTGCGTAGTGTTTGACAAACACTACCTAATATTTCTAGCTGAATTTCCTGCAATGACGCGAAATCTGCCGTTTCTTTATTGTATTTGATGTCTGGTTTTCGACGCAGAAGGCCAATTCCTGAACAGGGAGCATCTACTAAAATCTTGTCAAAGGAATCCTGACCAAAAAACTCATGCACCTTTCTGGCATCTAATTTTTGCCTTTGAACCCGATCTGCAACTCCTAGACGTTGGGCATTTTCTTGGATTAAGTCCAACTTATGGTCATATAAATCCAGAGCAGTAACCTGACCTGTCGTGAGATAAGAGGCTATATGGGCTGTTTTCCCACCCGGAGCCGCACAAGCATCTAGAACCTTCTCATCACCTTGTAAATCAAGAGTTGGCGCAACCAGCTGACTGGACTCGTCTTGGATGGTAATGGCTCCCTCTGCAAACAAATCATGGCCTGCAAAATGCCCCTGCTCCTTAACCAGACCAGAAGAAGACAAGGACGAATCACTAGCCTCCAACAAGGCTTGGATTTCCTCTTTTCGGCTTAAATCAGTCACACGAATACTGGCCTTGTTACGCACCAAGAGACTTTCAAAAATAGCCTGCGCTCGCTCTTCGCCGTATTCTTCTTTGAGCTTGGAAACTAGCCAAACCGGAAGGGAATATGCAATGGAGTCACGCTTGTTTTTTCGTTTGATGCTGGTGATATCTGGCCATCCTTCACGTAGAATACGACGAAGGACGGCGTTGGCCAATTTTTCACTACCTTTTTTACGGACTTTGGCCAATTCTACTGCTTCATTGACCACAGCATGGTCTGGAATCTTGTTCAAATAGCGGAGCTGGTAGGCGCTCATGAGAAGTAGGACATAGAGCCAGCTGTCTAACTGGTCTCTGTCTTCGATAAAGTGGGACAGGTACCATTCCAGAGTCAGTTTACGGGCCACCGTTCCATAGACAATCTCTGTCACCAAGCCCTTGTCTGCTGCTGAAAGTTGACTTCCCTTTAGATGCTTATTTAAGGCGATGTTTGAGTATGCTTGATTGATAAAAACATCCTCTAATGCTGCTAGAGCTAAACTTCTAGCCGTTTCTACTTTAGTCACCAAATCGTTCTCCTACAGTCAATGTCCGTCCAAGTCCGTTGAGGAAGGAAGCAATGTCCATCTTAGGTTTACCAGCTGGCTGCACTTGTTTGAGGGATAGAGCCCCTTCTGCCGTTGCGACAATCAATTCTTTCTTACCAATAGAGAGGATCTCACCTGGATTTCCCTTACCTTCCACTAGTAGTGCTTCATAAATCTTAAAGCGGTCGCCCTTAAGGAAAGTATGGGCAACAGGCCACGGATTCATTCCACGGATTTGGTTAAAGAGTTGACGATTGCTTTTAGTCCAATCTAACTTTTCTTCCTCTGGCTTGATATTGGGCGAGAAAGTAACTTGACTTGGATCCTGCGGTTCAGGTTTGATTTCCCCAGCAATGTAGGCAGACAAAGTGTCTAAAAGCAAATCGCGACCAACTAGCGCCAATTTCTCAAACAAGGTGCCGACATTGTCCTCATCCGTAATCGGAATACTACGACGAGAAATCATATCTCCTGCATCCATTTCCTTAACCATCTCCATAATGGTCACACCAGCTTCCTCATCCCCTTGAATCAAGGCATAATGGATAGGCGCACCACCACGGTGTTTAGGAAGAAGAGAGGCATGAACGTTGACCGCAAAGTCCATGCTATCAAGGAGTTTACTTGGGAGAAACTGCCCAAAAGCAGCAGTCACAATTCCATCCGCTCCCAAATTCATAATCGCTTCCATCTCTGGACTTCCAGATAATTTTTCAGGTTGGTAGATAGGAAGACCTGCTTCCTTGGCAGCCTGCTTGACTGGTGTTTCTTGGATAACTTTTTTACGACCAACAGCACGGTCTGGCTGGGTTACAACGGCTAGAATTTCGTAACGGTCATCTGTCAAAAGTCCTTTTAAGACTGTTGCTGAAAAGTCGGGTGTCCCCATAAAGATTAGTTTTGTCATATCTTCTCCTTCTTATAAAAATTGCTGTGGCTCATGGTCAATGCTAAGACGGAGCTCACTATTTTCCCGTTCTTGAGTTAAAGCCAGAACCCGATTGAGGGTTGGCCCCAGCTCATCTTCTAAACGATATTTAATCAAAATCTGGTAATGATAGAGGTTGTGGGTACGAGCAATGGGCTTGGGCGTCGGCCCGAGAATCTTACTGGTCTCTGACAAACCTGACCGCAAAACGCTCATAACTTCATAGGCACGTTTGACCACCTCTTCTTCTTTCTTATGAGAGAGGGTAATGCCAATCGTGAAATAGTAAGGTGGATAACCAAGTTGGCGTCTGATACCCATTTCATAGGCATAAAAGCCTTCGTAGTCTTGGTCTTTTGCAAATCGAATAGCGTAGTGCTGAGGATTGTAAGACTGAATCAAGACCTGCCCAGCTTTTTCAGCCCGACCTGCTCGACCTGCCACCTGAGTCAAGAGCTGGAAGGTTCTCTCAGAAGAACGGAAATCAGGCAGATTCAAAGCTGTATCCGCATTAAGAACTCCGACTAGGGTTACATTGGGAAAATCCAATCCCTTGGCAATCATTTGAGTTCCCAGCAAGATATCTGCTTCTCCTCGTCCAAACTGATCAAGAAGAGCTTGGTGACTGCCTTTCTTGCGGGTCGTATCCACATCCATACGCAGAATGCGGGCTTGAGGAAAGAGTTCTGCTAGCTCATCATAAGCTTTTTGAGTCCCTGTTCCATAGTAACGAATACTGCGACTCTTACAGTTAGGACAGACCTGAGGAATGTCCTTAGAAAACCCACAATAATGGCAGTTCATGGTCTTGGTATCCATGTGCAAGGTCAGAGAAATGTCACAGTTGGGACAAGTATCCACCGTCCCACATTCCCGACACATGACAAAGCTAGAATAACCACGGCGATTGAGCATGAGAACCACCTGCTCTTTTTTAGCCAGACGGTCTTGGATAGCTTCTAGCAAAGGCGGTGTAAAGTTTGACGTCTCATTTTGTCCGATATAGTCCCGAAAATCAATCACTTGAACCTCAGGAATGGTGGCTAAAGGATTAGCTCGTTGGGTCAGACATAAGTGCTGATAGACGCCTTTTCCAGCCCGCGCACGGCTTTCCAGACTTGGTGTCGCTGAACCAAGGACCAAGGCCGCTTGATTATACCGGGCCCGTAAAATAGCCACCTCTCTGGCATGGTAACGGGGATTGCTGTCTTGCTTATAAGTCGCTTCATGCTCCTCATCAATAATCATGACACCTAGATTTTTCAGGGGGGCAAAGATGGCCGATCTAGCACCAACAACAACTTGAGCATCGCCGCGTTCCACCTTGCGCCATTCATCATACTTTTCACCATTAGACAGGCCAGAGTGAAGAATGGCAACCTTATCCCCAAAACGAGCGATAAAACGCTCCGTCATCTGAGGAGTCAAGGAAATCTCAGGTACCAGCAAAATAGCTGTCTTGCCCTTATCCAAAGCCCCTTGGATAATCTGCAAGTAAACCTCGGTCTTCCCACTTCCTGTAATCCCTTGAAGGAGGAAGGGAGCCTGATGACTGCCAATCGCACTGACAACCGCATCACGCGCCTGTCTTTGCTCTGGATTCAATTCCAAAGGCTGACTTGCTTCAATCCCTTCAAAATAAGCAGCCGAGCGTTGAACTTCCTTTTGGACTATGGTCACAGCACCTTGTTCCACAAAGAAGTTGACTTGCTCCCGCGAGTAGGACTCTAACAAACTAGCCAAAGAAGCACTCTCTGGATGAGACAGCAAATAATCTCTCAATTCCAACTTTTTCTTAGCACGCGTAGAAATCTCTACACTTTCTAATTGAGCAAGGTCAACCTCATACCAAGACTGGGTCTTGACCTTCTTTTGATCAATTGCCTGATATTCTAGACCAAGCAGGCCTTTTCTAGTCAAACGCATCATTTCAGCTTGCTTAGCTAAATCCAGAGAAGAAAATGCAAGCGAATCCTCTGAACCAAACAAGCGCTCTCGGTCTTCCTGACTCAGACCTGCAAGAGGATAGAGAATCTTGTCATAGCTGGAGTTCAGAAATCCTGGTAGCATAGCCTTGAGGATGGAGATTTTATAGGAGAAGACGGACTTGCGTAACTCCTCAGCAAGCCAGAGTTGTTCTTGCGTGAGAACAGGAGAAAAATCCAGCACCTCCGCAATATCTTTTAAATCATGATTAGCCTCTTCTTCATCTGGTTGGGACTCCAAACCAAGAACAATCCCTTGAATCAGGCGATTGCCCTTACCAAAAGGCACATGAACCCGCATCCCAACTTCTAGCATTCCCTCGAATTCCTTAGGAATCCTGTAACTATAGGGCTGGTCCGTCTGCATCAAAGGCACATCTACGATAATCTTGGCTATAGCCATCTTCTCACCTCCTCCTTGTCAGTACATTCTTGCAATAGAAAAAATAAGATTGAGTCCCCCCAACCTTAAATTTTTTCACCATCTTCTTTTTCTTTAGCGATTTGCTCTTTGATTTTCTTTTCTTCTTCTTTGCGGCGTTTTTCTTCTTCGATACGGCGACGCACTGCTTCACGTTTTCCTTCTGGATCTGGGTGAATTGTAACGTTTCCTGATTCGATTTCTTCTAAAGCGCGAAGAGTTGATTTTTCAGATTTGAAACCTTGAGTTGCTGGCGCACCTGCTTCCAATTCGTGGGCACGTTTTGCTTCCAAGATTACGAGTGAATATTTTGATGGAACCTTGTCGAGCAAGGTATCAATAGAGGGTTTTAACATCATTTGCTTGTACCTATTTTCTAAATTTTATCGGGTAGTTGGAGATTTTGGTAACATCTCCTGATAGTGACCAATGACACGATCCACACGGAAGTGCTCTGCTTCGATCACACGTTTGACACGATCAGCAGCTAGGGGCACCTGATCGTTGACAATCGCATAATCATACTCACGCATAAGGGCAATTTCTTCCTTGGCTTTTTCGATTCGTTGGGCAATCACTTCTGCGCTGTCTGTTCCACGTCCTACCAAACGATCTTGCAATTCATCCAAATCTGGTGGTGTCAGGAAGATAAAGACAGCATCTGGAACCTTTTTCTTGACCTGAAGAGCACCCTGAACTTCAATTTCAAGGAAAACATCGATTCCCTTGTCCAAGGTTTCATTGACATAGGTCAGAGGAGTTCCATAGTAGTTGCCGACATATTCTGCGTATTCCAACATCTGTCCTTGACGAATCAGCTCTTCAAACTCTTCACGAGTACGGAAGAAATAGTCCACTCCGTCCACTTCACCAGGACGTTGTGCGCGTGTCGTCATCGATACAGAATATTGAAATTGATTTTCAGAACTCTCAAAAATCTCTCTTCTAACCGTTCCTTTTCCAACCCCTGAAGGACCAGAAAAAACGATTAGTAAGCCTCGGTCTACCATTGTGTCTCCTTTTAGTCAGTCTGTGAAATAACATTTCTCTAGAATAATGGCAAAAAGCCAGATTATCCTTTACAGTCTTTCTATCTAGTGTAACAAAAAAGCAGTAATTTTTCAACTGCTCTTTCTTATTTATTTAGCATAATCTACTGCACGAAGCTCGCGAATCACGGTTACCTTGATATTTCCTGGGTAATCGAGATTGTTTTCAATTTTCTCACGAACTTTGTGAGCCAAGATTGTGACTTTGTCGTCCTTGATTTGTCCTGGGTTGACCATGATACGGATTTCACGTCCTGCTTGAAGGGCAAAGCTATTTTGTACCCCTTCAAAGCCGTTAGCAATTTCTTCCAAATCATGGAGACGCTTGATGTAGCTTTCAAGAGACTCACTACGAGCACCTGGACGAGCTGCGCTCAAGGCATCTGCTGCAGCGACGATCACTGCAATGACGCTCTCAGCTTCAACATCACCGTGGTGACTAGCAATCGTATTGACCACAACTGGGTGTTCCTTATACTTACGAGCCAATTCCATACCGATTTCAACGTGGCTACCCTCAACCTCGCGGTCAATAGCTTTTCCGATATCGTGAAGGAATCCAGCACGACGGGCAAGAGCCGCATTTTCACCAAGTTCGCTCGCCATAATACCAGCCAACTTAGCAACCTCAATCGAATGACGCAAGACATTTTGTCCATAAGAAGTACGGAACTGCAAACGTCCCATAATCTTCATCAAGTCTGGATGAAGGTTTGGCGCACCAATCTCATAGGCTGCTGCCTCACCATATTCACGGATCTTATTATCAATCTCTTGACGGTTTTTCTCAACCAACTCTTCGATACGAGCTGGATGGATACGACCATCCTTAAGCAACATTTCCATGGTCATACGAGCAATTTCACGACGAATCGGGTCAAATCCTGACAAGGTTACCACTTCTGGTGTATCGTCGATAATCACATCGACCCCTGTCAAACTTTCAAAGGTACGAATGTTACGACCTTCACGACCAATAATGCGTCCCTTCATAGTATCGTCTGGCAGATGAACTGTTGAGTTTGTTGACTCCGCTACATATTCACCAGCGATACGTTGCATAGCTTGAACCAGGATATCCTTGGCCATTTTATCAGAACGTTCCTTGACCTCTTGCTCAGCTTCGCGAATACGGCTAGCAATCTCCTTGGTCAAGTTTTCCTCTGTCTGAGCCAAGATAATATCTCGTGCTTCTGCCTGAGACAGAGCACCAATACGCTCTAGTTCTGCTTCTTTTTGTCTTTCGACTTCCTCTAATTGCTCTTCACGCGCATCAAGGTTTTTCGCTCTATCAGAAATACTTTGTTCTTTTTGTTCAAGTGTTTGTTCTTTACTCGTCAAATTGTCGTCCTTACGATCGAGGCTAGTAGCTCTCTCTGTCAAACGACTTTCGATTTGTTTGAGTTCTTGACGTTCTGATTTGAATTCAGCGTCCACTTCTTCACGGTATTTTCTGGCTTCTTCTTTGGCCTCCAATAGTGCTTCTTTTTTAAGAGACTTGCTTTCACGTTTAGCTTCATTAACAAGTAAATCTGCTTCACGCTCAGCTTGTCCACGTAAATTAGTTGCTTCTTGTTCAGCATTTAAAAGCATCAACTCTGCAGCTTCCTGAGATGATTTCATCTTGGCTGAGATGCTGACATATCCAATGACTAAACCAATGATGACGGCAAAAACAGCAATCGCAAGCGACATGATTTCCATGTTTTTACCTCATTTTATTGTTATTCCGAATGACATACATTCTTTTACATTCTACCATAAAAAAGTGATTTTCACAAACCTAAAATAGAATATGTTTTGGGAATTTAAAACACATTTACCTAAAATTTATTAGTGCAATCTCTATTTCTTAGAAATCCTAGTTTAGTAGAGATTTAAGAAAAAGCCTACCTTTCAGTAGACTTAGTTTGTTTCTATTCTAATCGGCACTCTTCCAAAATTCTGCTCCGCTATACCTGGATTTCCAAGTTGATAAATCTGGTCTGCCTTTTGCGTCATGCTATCCCAAGGCTCTTTACCTATGCGGCTGACTAAATGTACCTGCCCTTTCAGAGATTTGAGATGTTGTCTGCCTTTTTCGGTAAAACCAAGAACATGAATCCCTTCTGGCAAGTCACTTTCTCTGGCCTGCACCAAAATATAAGTCAGGAGACGTCTGACACGCGCCTTAGTGTAACGTTTGGTGGCAACCGCCTCGACCAATTCTTCTAAAGACTGAGCTGTTTTGATGGCTTCCTTAATGCGCACAGCCATTTCTTGATTGACCTGATAGATAGTGGTTAGGTCTGGATTGGACAAGATTTGATAGCGGAGCATAGGAAAATAGTCTTCCCAGTTCACCTTACTGGCCTGCTCAAAAAGGGCAACCGAAGGCATAAAGCGTTCTAAGAAATCTTGGTCCTTCTGGTGCTGACGCAGGGCTGTCGCCGAGGCAAAGTCCACATCCTTATCCACAGAATGATAGCCAGCCCCCTGACGCTGAATCGGATGAAGTTTGATGTTGAGTCCCGCAACTGCCTTGACATAGGCAAGAGCAAGAACATGGTTGGGCGTATTTCCTGAAAAATCAAGACCTGCAAATTCCTTCCACATGGCCTGGGTCTTCTGGGGATAAGAAAGAGAATCAGGAAGATTTTCCACAAATTTCTCCATATCAGCGCCTTGTTCTGTGTATAAGTCAGCGATTTTCTGGTAATCCACAACTTCCTCCGTCCCAAATGCTAGAGTATCAATACCCAACCGAGCCAAGATATACACAGCGCCTTGGCCAAAGAAATCTGCCGCCTGAACACTGACTAAAAAGGGCAATTCTACTACCAGATCCGCTCCATTTTCCAGCGCCATCTGGGCCCGTGTCCACTTGTCCACGATAGCTGGCTCTCCACGCTGCATGAAATTTCCTGACATGGCTACGATTTTCAGTCCCTTCGCCTGATCCAACAGGTATTTATGTCCATTATGAAAGGGATTGAATTCCGCGATAATACCTGTGATGGTCATGGTAATCTCCCTTCCTAATGACGAAATCTACGATACCACTCAGGCAATCTCCCTCTCCAGTTAAGCCATTGTTTTTCTCCCACTGGAAGGATCTCTGCTAGTTGTTCATTACTATAATTCTTTTGTAGTTCAGGATAAGCTATCAACATAGTTGGACTATGGCATCCGGCAACCGTCATTGGCCATGTTCCGTACATTAGCATATGTCGGATATCATCCTCTGATTTTATTTCATTTACTAACATATCAAAAAGTTTCTTGGACATATCGTAAACAACTAACTCTGAAAATACGGTTCCTTCTTCCTGAACATAAAAGTATTGCCCATCTTTTTCCCAAAGCGTTCCATTTTGACGGATACGATTAAACTGAGAAACTTCTTCCCAAGAATATTTTGATCGAACCATATCAACCTCCTACTTCTGCGCGACAAAAAACCAACGGGTGCTAGTTTCTGTCGGCTCTTTGTCTTCAAAGTCCGCAAAGAGTTTGAAGGATTTGAATCCGGCCTGTTCCAGCAAAATATCATAGGTCAAGATCTCATAGGTCCGCTCCTCATGCACTTCATCGTGGCGACTAAAGGAACCATCCGCCTCCTTGATAAAGAAAGTCAGCTCATGGACGATGGAATGAGGAGCTTCGTCCTCATAGGTGTCCCAGAGCATAGCGAAATCTTCCGCATTTTCATGGTAAGAATAGCCTGGGAAGATCTCGTCTGTTTGGTAGGTCGAATGCACATCAAAGATGAAAACTCCATCTTCATTGAGGGCATTATAGACTTCTTTAAAGACGTCCCCTACTTCCACCTCATCCTGCATGTAGCAGATTGAGTCAGAATAACACGTGACAAAATCATATTGACCTGCCTTGGACAAATCCAGCATATTGCCTTCAATAAAATCAATCTTTTGCTTGGCTGAAGCCGCTCTCTTTTCAGCAATCTTCAGCATATCCGCGCTCAAGTCAAGTCCAGTCACATCAAAGCCAGCCTGAGAAAAGCGGACAGACTGGATACCTGTTCCACAAGCCAATTCCAAAAGCTTCTTTCTATCCTTTGTCTTAGGCAAATGACGCAGCGAAAAATCCGTCCATTTATCATATAAACTATCATCCATCACAGCATCGTAAACAGCCGCAAAGGTTTCATAAGTTGCCATAATCATGATACCAAGAGCCTCCATGGCAAACACCACTCGCCCTTTACCTTTCTATCCATTTTTTCTAAAATAAGCAAAGAAACCCAGTTGACTGCAACTGAGTTCGTCTTCTAAGCAAGAGTTGCTGAAATATCTACTGAATTCGCCTCATGCCATAGCTTCTCTAGGTTATAGTGGGCACGCATTTCTTCTGAGAAGATATGCACGACAACAGAACCTAGGTCCAGCAAAACCCAGCCTCCAGTTGCATCACCTTCGATATGACTTCCTTTAAAGCCTGCTTCAGCTACTTTTTCACGGATATTGTCAGCGATAGCGTCCAACTGACGGCTATTCATCGAGCTAGTGATAACAAAGTAGTCCGTCACGCTGGTCAAATCTTGTACATCAAGTGCGAGAATATCCTCCGCACGTTTCTCATCAGCCGCTTTCACGACTAGTTCTAGTAATTCTTTTTCGTTCATTTAGTCCTCTTTCAAATAGTGCACAAAGGCGTTATAGGTTTCAAGGGTTTTGGGATAGATTGGAAATCCCTGATGAGCTAGATGCTCCACAGTACGAGCTGTTTCGTAGGCCACCGCCTTATTAAGCGATAGAGTTGCAATCTCGCGCGCTACATCTACTCCAGGAAAGGCACGATTATGCTCTATATAGTCTGCAACGTAGATAACCTTATCAAGATCTGTCATCTGACCAGCACCGACTGTATGGATTTCAATGGCTCGCAGGATTTCTGGATCATGCAAATCCAAATCTTCTTGAATCTTGTAGATGCCAACCATGCCATGCCAGACATTATTACCCCAGTTTTTGAGGTCAAGGTCTAGCTGATAACGGTTAATCAAATTCAAAAATTCCTGATCTGACAGCTTTTTAGCATAGTCATGAAGGAGACCTGCAAGACCAGCTTTCTCAGCATCAATTTCGAATCGCTGAGCCAATTCTATGGCCGCACGCTCCACACCCAAACAATGGGTTAACCGTTTTTCAGGTAGAAGCTCTGCCATTTTTTCCAACAAAGCCTCGCGAGAGCAGTTGATATAGTTTTGATAAGCCATCAGTAGAGCCCCTCCTTCTCGATGTAGTCTAGCACCGGCTGAGGTAGGAGAAAGTTAGGTTTTCGACCTTGGGCAAGGAAATCACGCACCATGCTGGACGAGATATCCATGAGAGGCACATCCACCCAGATAACAGGATAGGAAGTCCCTGCCTTGTAGCGTGGTCGCTGAACCCCCACAAACTGAACCAGATCGACCAGCTCATCAATTCGGTACCACTTAGGCAGATAGTCCACCATATCAGCTCCGATAATGAAGTAATAATCCGTATCTGGATGTTGCTCTGTCAAGATTTTCATGGTGTCATAAGTGTAGGAAATGCCCTTGCGCTCTAACTCGATGGTTTCAATGGCTAGGCCCTCAATCCCCTCAATCGCCAATTCAAGCATCTTGAGACGATGGTGTTCAGGAATGGTTTCCTTTTTATCTACATGAGGAGGTTGGTATTCAGGCATAAGCAAAACCTGGTCCAATCCCAACTGTTGCCGTACTTGGTCCGCAACGATCAGATGGGCATTGTGAACAGGGTTAAAATTCCCCCCTAAAATCCCAACTTGTTTGCGTTTTTTCTCCTTTATTTCTGGCTCCAACTCTACCTTGGTAAAGGGAGTCAATAATTCGATTGCCATAGGCTAGTCTCCTTTATTTCTCTGTAAAAACAGTTGTTTGGAGTAGGTTTTTTAGATTTCTTTGACTTTTTTAGAAATCTTGCGATTTTCTTTTTTGCTGGATTGTTTAAACAAAATCAAGATGCGTCCGATTTTTTGGACTGTGTCCACACCGATTTCTTCTTCCAAGATTTCAGCTACTTCGTGGATGTTTTCATCTGTATTTTGCAAGAGTGTAACCTTAATCAATTCCCGTGCGTCAAGAGCCCGACGGACGCTGGTTTTGATTTGGTCGTTAAGCCCATTTTTCCCGATTTGGATGATGGGTTTGAGAGTGTGTGCCTGACTGTTGAGGAAGGCACGTTGTTTTGATGTTAATGACATAATTTTCTTCCTTGTTTTTTGATAGTTATTTTAGGTGGTGAGGGACGGTCGGAACTAATTTCCCAAAGATCTCATCTTTGAAAAATGGATTTCCTGACCTCATAATTGAGCCTTGGTCTCAATTGTGCCCCTTGCCAATCTAACGATTGGCAAGACCCCACGGCAATAACTATCTCTTTATGAGCTCACTTTGTTCGCTCAGTGATTTTATTTTAAATAATTGCTTTTCGTGCGACGACTGCGACGCCTTCTGGTGCCCAGACGGCGATTTTGGCAGTTCCTGTTACACGAATCCATCCTAGGCCTGAGATGACTAGGTCTGTCTTATCCTTGATGTTAAATAGATGCTCAACCAGTTTAGGAAAATCTTCTTTTTCCTTGCTATTTGGTGGTGTCAGGAGAGTTCCGAGGTGCTTATCATAAAAGGCACTGGCTCCTTCTAGCTTGGTACGATGCAATTTGAGTTCATTGTCAAAAAAGGCTGTGAAACCTTGCTTTTCACCTGCAATAAAGTCAAAGCGTCCGAGACCGCCTAGAAACAGGGTTTGTTCAGGATTAAGCTGATAGGTTTTAGGCTTGATTTCCTTTTTGGGGCTGACATACTTGAGGTTTTTGGCTGTCAAGTAGTGAGCCATCTGGTGACGGTGGATAATCCCCGGTGTATCGTAGATATAAGATCCGTCGTCAAGCGGAATCTCAATCTTGTCCAAGGTTGTCCCTGGGAAGCGCGAAGTCGTGATGACATTTTGGTCACCCGTGATTTCTTGGATAATAGCATTGATTAGAGTTGATTTTCCAACGTTGGTCACACCGACCACATAGACATCGCGACCCTTACGGTAGTGTTCAATCTTGTCAATGACTTCCTTAATGGCATGTTTGTTTTGTGCTGAAGTTAGGACGACATCGACTGGACGAAGTCCTTCTTCGTGGGCACGTTCCATGAGCCACTGGCTAATCTTGCCCGGCTTAACTGACTTAGGTAGGATATCTTTTTTATTTCCCACCAAGAGGACATCATTGCCCGAGACAAAACGTGGCAAGCCTGGAATGACAGAGCCATTAAAATCAAAGATATCAATGACATTGACCACTAAGGCATCACTGTCTCCCACCTCGTGCAAGAGCTTGAGGAAATCATCGTCCGTCAACTGGACATCCGTGATTTCATTATAGTGGCGGAGACGGAAACAGCGTTGGCAATAGACTTCGCCAGTTTCCAAACCTTTTTCAAGTGCCGACTGGGGGGTAAAACCAAGACCAGCCTTATCTGTCGTCTGAATGGTTGCTCCACAACCAATACAGAGAATTTCTTCCATAGTTAAATTCCTTTTTTATATGTAATCGGTCCGTACGTTTCAGTGATTTTTCGCTTCACACGGCGCTCACGAGCTCGGTTGATCTGTGTTTTGATCGAGTCATGTTGGACCAAGGGTTTGACTAAAATCGAGCGAATGCCTGCACGGTGGGCTGCTCGTATATCTGTCATGAGCTGGTCGCCAACCATGACCACTTCACTTTTCTCATAATGAAATTCCTTCATGGCACGGTCAATCCCAAATGTGAAGGGCTTCAGAGCCCAATAAACGTAGTCAATCCCAAATTTCTCAACTGCTCGTTGGACGCGTTTTTTAGTGTTATTTGATACCACAATGATGCGAATGCCCGCGTCCCGAAGATCATGTAGCCATTGCTTCATCTCTGGCGTCCCGTCAGGGTTGTTCCAAGCAATGAGGGTATTGTCCAAATCGACCAAAACAGCCTTGATTCCATGCGCCTGCAGGCTTGGGACTGTCAGATCATAGACTGCTTCCACAGCAAAGTCTGGCATGTAGTTTTCAATCACCATTTTGGCTCCTTTTCTTTTATTTTCTAGTAATTTTCTTCAGCCATTGAGATAAGGCCACCCATAAAATCAAGCTAGTCATTAAGATATAAATCCAAGCATTTGGCTCTTCTGTAAATGGTAGAGGAACATTCATTCCGAAGAAACCTGTAATAACCGCAAGTACTGCTAGTAAGACGGAGATAATAGTCAAAATTGACAAACTATCATTCAAGTTATTGTTTAGGATGTTGTTGTAAGAAGCTGAGAGTTGTTGCAAGACTTGAGAAATCAAGTCTGTCATAGACACCAACTGATGGGCTTCAATCATGGCATCATCAAACTGCTCTCGTTCGACATCATTAAATCTCCGATAAAGAGCATGGCCCTGGATATGTTCCAAGAGGAGTCGATTTTGTTTTGCTGCTGCTGTCAAGTAAACCATACCAGTCTCCAAGTCAGAGAGGGCGAAGAGATTTTTCTTTGTTGTAGTTTGACGTAGCAAGGCACTAATTTCGTCCTTACTTTTATCCATCTCTTCAATGACAGGATAATAAGCGTTACTGATAATCTCTAAACCAGCAAAGAGAAACTTGTAAATAGAAAGCGACTCATGGCTATCCAGATAAGCTGACATCTGATCAATGACATAAGCATTCTTATGGTTGCTGATGGTAATCATTCGTTGTCTTTCGACGATAAAGGTCATGGGAATCGCTTCATAATATTCTTTGTCTTTTTCTAAATCAAGAACATTATAAATAAAGGTTACCGTCTCCGTTTCACGGTGATAATCCATGTGGGCACGCTCATTCCTATCCAGCGCATATTCGATGGTTTCCTTGTCCAAACCGTAGATTTCAGAAAGATCCTCTAGTTTTTTCAACTTGTCCAAATCTAAGTTAATCCAGGTACAACCATTGCCCAACTGTTTTTCTAAAAACATCTTCTCTCCTTTACCAAACTCTTTCCATTGTACCATAAATCTGCTAAAATTTCAGGCCTGGTCTGTCCGAGAGAAATTGCTGACAACGGTGATATTCCGATTGGGAACGAAGTGCAGAACCTGATCTTCTCCTCTGAGTTGAGTTGTTCGAATGCCGACACTGACAACCTTGCCCGAGACAGTAATAGGACCATTTGTCAGAACGACCTCATCTCCCACATCCAGTTGACGTTCAAAAAGGATGAAAAAGCCATTGATGACATCAGACAGAAAACCTTGAGCTCCCATTCCAATAGCCACCCCAGCAATCCCAGCTCCAGCAAGCAAACTAGAAACTGGCAAACCCAAAATAGACAAGATACAATAAAGCAAAAAGAAATAAAGGGTATAATTAAACACATTTTCTAACAGACGTGAGATGGTTTTCTGACGCCCAACATCATGACGAGACATTTTTAGAGAAGGTTTAACAATTCTCTGCACCATGGTATAGAGCAATTTCTTAGCTATATAAAACAGTAAAAATAGGAATAACAGAGAAATTAACTTGGTTAAGATATTTTCAATAATCGTTGTAACATCAAGCTTATTGAGGTAGGTTTGAATAAATTCTTTCATAGAAAACTCCTTTCATTTATTATACCATACTTTCACAAGTGATGAATCTCCATAAATATTCAAAAATAATAGCCAAAATAGACAGAAAATTCTTGATTTTAGTTCATATTTATACTATAATCATAAACATTACACAACAAAGGAGATTGTTATGAAAAAATTCATTCATGCTTGGAATAAGGCAAGCCTAATCAAACGGATTTTGATTGGTATGCTTATTGGAGGAACCCTAGGGCTGACACTTCCTAACATTTCAGGAATTGGTCTACTCGGAGATCTCTTTGTTGGCGGTCTAAAAGCCATCGCACCTATTCTAGTCTTTGCCCTCGTTGCTAACGCCCTTTCCCAACATCAAAAGGGACAAGATAGCAACATGAAAACGGTTATCTTCCTTTACTTGGTAGGGACCTTTGCAGCGGCACTTGTTGCTGTCCTAGCAAGTTTCATCGTCCCTGTTGAGATTACCTTAAATAGTGCCAATACAGAAATCGCACCACCAGATGGAATTGGCCAGGTCCTCAGCAATCTCTTGCTCAAACTGGTTGACAATCCAGTCAATGCCCTCGTTACTGCTAACTACATCGGTATCTTATCTTGGGCAGTTGTTTTCGGGATTGCTATGAGAGAGGCCAGCAAAAATAGTAAAGAATTGCTGAAAACTATGGCTGATGTGACTTCTAAGATTGTCGAATGGATCATCAATCTAGCTCCATTTGGTATCCTTGGTCTTGTCTTCAAAACCATCTCTGATAAGGGAATCGGAAGCCTAGCTAACTACGGAATCTTGCTTGCCCTCTTGGTGACAACTATGTTCTTTGTCGCTCTGGTTGTCAATCCATTGATTGCCTTCCTCTTTATGAAGAAAAACCCTTATCCCCTCGTTTGGAAATGTTTGCGTGTCAGCGGTGTTACAGCCTTCTTCACTCGTAGTTCTGCGGCTAACATCCCTGTCAATATGAAACTTTGCCACGACCTCGGTCTGGATCCAGATACCTATTCTGTTTCTATCCCACTTGGTTCTACTATCAACATGGCAGGGGCAGCGATTACTATTAACGTTCTAACCCTTGCTGCAGTAAATACTCTTGGAATCCCTGTTGACTTTGCCACAGCCTTTGTCCTCAGTGTAGTAGCAGCAATCTCAGCCTGTGGTGCTTCTGGTATCGCTGGAGGATCCCTCCTTCTTATCCCCGTTGCTTGTAGCCTTTTCGGTATTTCTAACGATATTGCCATGCAAGTTGTTGGGGTTGGATTTGTGATTGGTGTCATTCAAGACTCATGTGAAACAGCCCTCAACTCTTCTACAGATGTCCTCTTCACAGCTGTTGCCGAATACGCAGCATCCCGTAAGAAATAACTCATAAAGACAAGCCTGCTCAGGTCTTGTCTTTTCCGCTTTTATCTAACTTACTAGGAAATCCTTATGTCTATTAGCCAACGTACGACCAAGCTCATCTTAGCTACCTGTCTTGCCTGCCTTCTTGCTTATTTTTTCAATCTCTCCTCAGCAATTTCAGCTGGAATCATCGCCCTCTTGAGCCTATCCGACACCCGTAGAAGTACCTTAAAACTGGCCCGCAATCGGCTCTTTTCTATGCTTCTAGCTCTTACTATTGGCGTTTTGGCTTTTCACTTGAGCGGATTTCATATCTGGAGCCTTGGCCTCTATCTAGCCCTCTATGTGCCTCTAGCCTACAAGATGGGCTGGGAGATTGGCATCACACCAAGTAGCGTTTTGGTTAGCCATCTCTTAGTGCAAAAGTCAACCTCTCCAGACCTCCTAGTCAATGAATTCCTTCTCTTTGCTATTGGTACAGGATTTGCTTTGCTTGTCAATCTCTACATGCCTTCACGAGAAGAGGAAATTCATCACTACCACACACTGGTAGAAGAAAAGTTAAAAGATATTCTCCAGCGCTTCAAATATTATTTATCCAGAGGAGATGGACGCAATCGAGCACAGCTGGTTGAAGAATTGGACACCCTTTTGGAAGAAGCACTCAGACTAGTCTATTTGGATCACTCTGACCACCTCTTTCACCAAACCGACTACCATATCCACTATTTTGAAATGAGACAGCGACAAAGTCGTATACTGCGAAACATGGCCCAGCAAATCAACACCTGTCACCTAGCTGCCAGTGAGAGCCTGATTTTGGCCCAACTCTTTTCAAAAATTGCCGGTCAACTGAGCCAGACCAATCCTGCTTCTGATTTGCTAGATGAAATTGAACGTTATCTGGAAGTCTTCCGTAACCGCAGTCTGCCCAAGACAAGAGAAGAATTTGAAACCCGTGCCACACTTCTTCAACTCCTACGTGAAGCCAAAACCTTCATCCAAGTAAAAGTTGATTTTTATAAAAAATATGGACAGTAAAAAAGAAAACTTCAGACCAATCACAAAAGGTGAATATCTGAAGTTTTCTTTTATTTGTAAGTTATTACCATAAAGGTTAATAGTAAAATGAATAAGGTCTAATATTCAACATCTTTTTGATAGAGGGCTAAGGTAAAACCCCACATACTTTGCTGTCTTATTATCCACGACACTAATTTTTACAAATCAATTTCATTTACCACACATAGTTAGTAAGACAGTTAGCTAGACCTCTCACTACCAGTTACAACGGAAAAGCCCACGAATCGATACCATTCGTGGATTTTTCCTAGTGAAGCGTTTAGGTAAGCCGCCATAGCGGTTACCTATTATTAGATTACGACACTGAGTTTTACAAATCGATTCCATTTGTAAAACTCAGTTAGTGAGGCAGTTAGCTAGTTCGCCAAATAGCGACTAGCGTCCAACAATTAGGAACTTTAGTTCCAATTGTTGGTACTGAGTCACATCTTCTCCTCCAACTCTACGTCTGGATACTTGTCCGCAAACCAGCGGAGGGCAAAGTCATTTTCAAAGAGGAAGACTGGCTGGTCAAAACGGTCTTTTGCCAAGATATTGCGACTTGATGACATCCGTTCATCCAAGTCCTCAGGCTTGATCCAGCGAACGGTCTTTTTACCCATTGGACTCATGACTACTTCCGCATTGTACTCGCCTTCCATACGATGCTTGAAGACTTCAAACTGAAGTTGACCAACAGCTCCCAGCATGTACTCGCCTGTTTGGTAATTTTTATAAAGCTGAATGGCTCCTTCTTGCACCAATTGCTCGATTCCCTTGTGGAAGGATTTTTGCTTCATGACATTCTTGGCAGAAACTTTCATGAAAATTTCAGGAGTGAAGGTTGGCAGTGGTTCAAATTCAAACTTGTTTTTTCCAACTGTCAAGGTATCCCCAACCTGATAAGTACCTGTATCGTAAACCCCGATGATATCTCCTGCCACGGCATTAGTCACATTCTCACGACTTTCAGCCATAAACTGGGTCACATTCGAAAGTTTAGCACCCTTACCAGTACGAGGGAGATTGACACTCATGCCGCGCTCAAATTCGCCTGATACGATACGAACAAAGGCAATGCGGTCACGGTGACGAGGGTCCATGTTAGCTTGGATTTTAAAGACAAATCCTGAGAAATCCTTGTCATAAGGATCCACAATTTCACCGTCCGTTTTCTTGTGTCCATGTGGTTCTGGAGCAAATTTGAGGAAGGTTTCAAGGAAGGTCTGAACACCAAAGTTAGTAAGAGCTGAACCGAAGAAGACAGGTGTCAATTCTCCAGCCAAAATAGCTTCCTCTGAAAACTCATTCCCAGCTTCATTTAAAAGCTCAATGTCATCCTTGACTTGCTCGTAGAAAGGATTGCTGCCAAAAAGCTGGTCCCCATCTTCCAGACTGGCAAAGCGCTCATCCCCTTTATAGAGCTCCAAGCGTTGGTTATAAAGGTCATACAAGCCTTCAAAAGCTTTCCCCATCCCGATAGGCCAGTTCATAGGGTAGCTAGCAATGCCCAAGACTTCTTCCAATTCTTGCAAAAGATCCAAAGGTTCACGACCGTCACGGTCGAGCTTGTTCATAAAGGTAAAGACTGGAATACCACGGTGTTTCACAACCTCAAACAATTTCTTAGTTTGGGCCTCGATACCCTTGGCAGAGTCCACCACCATGACCGCAGCATCCACCGCCATCAAGGTACGATAGGTATCTTCTGAGAAGTCCTCGTGCCCTGGCGTATCGAGGATATTCACGCGTTTTCCGTCGTAGTCAAATTGCATAACAGATGAAGTAACCGAAATCCCACGTTGCTTCTCGATATCCATCCAGTCAGACTTGGCAAAAGTCCCTGTTTTCTTTCCTTTTACCGTACCAGCCTCACGAATCTCGCCTCCAAAGTAGAGCAACTGCTCAGTAATAGTAGTTTTCCCCGCGTCCGGGTGGGAGATGATAGCAAAGGTACGACGTTTCTTAATTTCTTCTTGAATATTCATAAGTTCTCTTTCTTTGATTTTCTATTTTTAGTTATTTCAATAGCTAAAAATGATTTTACATTGGATTTTACCATTCCTTTCAACACTCCATTATATCGGATTTTAGCATTTTTTTCAATTTCTATTTCTTTTCAGCTCCCCCTCCCTTATTTATAGGAAAATATGGTAAAATAGAACAGACTAAAAATCATCATTTCACGAAAGGATGCAAGATGAAAATTACGCAAGAAGAGGTAACACACGTTGCCAATCTTTCAAAATTAAGATTCTCTGAAGAAGAAACTGCTGCCTTTGCGACTACCTTGTCTAAGATTGTTGACATGGTTGAGTTGCTGGGCGAAGTTGACACAACTGGTGTTGCACCTACTACAACTATGGCTGACCGCAAGACCGTACTCCGCCCTGATGTGGCCGAAGAAGGAACAGACCGCGATCGCTTGTTTAAAAACGTACCTGAAAAAGAAAACTATTATATCAAGGTACCAGCTATCCTAGACGATGGAGGAGATGCCTAATGACTTTTAACAATAAAACCATTGAAGACTTGCACAATCTCCTTGTCTCTAAGGAAATTTCTGCAACTGAATTGACCCAAGCAACGCTTGAAGATATCAAGTCTCGAGAGACAGCTATCAACGCTTTTGTCACCATCGCTGAGGAGCAAGCCCTTGCTCAAGCCAAAGCCATTGATGAAGCTGGAATTGACGCTGATAATGTCCTTTCAGGAATTCCACTAGCTGTCAAGGATAATATCTCTACTGACGGTATCCTCACAACTGCTGCCTCAAAAATGCTCTACAACTACGAGCCTATCTTTGATGCGACAGCCGTT
The DNA here is from genome assembly GCF_001810785.1 of Streptococcus sp. HMSC073F11. Lineage (GTDB taxonomy): Bacteria > Bacillota > Bacilli > Lactobacillales > Streptococcaceae > Streptococcus. Next base: position 381,860 of record NZ_KV802698.1, on the reverse strand, counting down.
TCCAATGCAAAAGCCAAAGGCATGATTGTCGTAGGGAAAACCAACATGGACGAATTTGCTATGGGTGGTTCAGGGGAAACTTCACACTACGGAGCAACTAAAAATGCTTGGGACCACAGCAAGGTTCCTGGTGGTTCATCAAGTGGTTCTGCCGCAGCTGTAGCTTCTGGACAAGTCCGCTTGTCACTTGGTTCTGATACTGGTGGCTCCATCCGCCAACCTGCTGCCTTCAACGGTATCGTTGGTCTCAAACCAACCTACGGAACAGTTTCTCGTTTCGGTCTCATTGCCTTCGGTAGCTCATTAGACCAGATCGGACCTTTCGCACCAACTGTTAAGGAAAACGCCCTCTTGCTCAATGCGATCGCGAGCGAAGATGCCAAAGACTCTACTTCTGCCCCTGTCCGCATTGCCGACTTTACTTCAAAAATCGGACAAGACATCAAGGGCATGAAAATTGCTTTGCCTAAGGAATACCTTGGTGAAGGAATTGACCCAGAGGTTAAGGAAACCATTCTGAACGCAGCCAAACACTTTGAAAAACTTGGTGCTATCGTTGAAGAAGTCAGCCTTCCTCATTCAAAATACGGTGTTGCCGTTTACTACATCATCGCTTCATCAGAAGCCTCATCAAACTTGCAACGCTTTGACGGTATCCGTTACGGTTACCGCGCAGAAGATGCGACTAATCTTGATGAAATCTATGTAAACAGCCGTAGCCAAGGTTTCGGTGAAGAAGTGAAACGCCGTATCATGCTCGGCACTTTCAGCCTTTCATCAGGTTACTACGATGCCTACTACAAGAAAGCTGGTCAGGTTCGTACCCTCATCATCCAAGATTTCGAAAACGTCTTTGCGGATTATGACTTGATTTTGGGACCAACTGCACCAAGCGTTGCCTATGACTTGGATTCACTCAACCACGACCCAGTTGCCATGTACTTGGCTGACCTCTTGACAATCCCAGTCAACTTGGCTGGTCTCCCAGGAATTTCAGTTCCTGCTGGATTCTCTCAAGGTCTCCCAGTCGGGCTCCAATTGATTGGTCCTAAGTACTCTGAGGAAACCATTTACCAAGTTGCTGCTGCCTTTGAAGCAACAACAGACTACCACAAACAACAACCCGTGATTTTTGGAGGTGATAACTAATGAACTTTGAAACAGTCATTGGACTTGAAGTCCACGTAGAGCTCAACACCAATTCAAAAATCTTCTCACCTACTTCTGCCCACTTTGGAAATGATCAAAATGCCAACACCAACGTGATTGACTGGTCTTTCCCAGGAGTACTGCCAGTTCTCAATAAAGGGGTTGTCGATGCCGGTATCAAGGCAGCTCTTGCCCTCAACATGGACATCCACAAAAAGATGCACTTTGACCGCAAGAACTACTTCTATCCTGATAATCCAAAAGCCTACCAAATTTCTCAGTTTGATGAGCCAATCGGTTATAACGGCTGGATTGAAGTGGAGCTAGAAGACGGTACAACTAAGAAAATCGGTATCGAACGCGCCCACTTAGAGGAAGACGCTGGTAAAAACACCCACGGTACAGATGGCTACTCTTATGTAGACCTCAACCGCCAAGGGGTGCCATTGATTGAGATTGTATCTGAAGCGGACATGCGTTCTCCTGAAGAAGCCTATGCTTATCTAACAGCCCTCAAGGAAGTCATCCAGTACGCTGGCATTTCCGACGTTAAGATGGAAGAAGGTTCTATGCGCGTGGATGCCAACATCTCTCTTCGTCCTTATGGTCAAGAGAAATTCGGTACCAAGACTGAGTTGAAGAACTTGAATTCCTTCTCAAACGTTCGCAAGGGTCTTGAATACGAAGTCCAACGTCAGGCTGAAATCCTTCGCTCTGGTGGTCAAATTCGCCAAGAAACACGCCGTTACGACGAAGCGAACAAGGCAACTATCCTCATGCGTGTCAAAGAAGGTGCTGCAGACTACCGCTACTTCCCAGAACCAGACCTACCACTCTTTGAAATCTCAGACGAGTGGATTGAAGAAATGCTTACAGAGTTACCAGAGTTTCCAAAAGAACGCCGTGCGCGCTACGTATCTGACCTTGGCTTGTCAGACTACGATGCTAGCCAGTTGACTGCCAACAAAGTCACTTCTGACTTCTTTGAGAAAGCTGTTGCCCTCGGTGGCGATGCTAAGCAAGTCTCAAACTGGCTCCAAGGGGAAGTTGCTCAGTTCTTGAACGCTGAAGGTAAAACACTGGAACAAATCGAATTAACACCAGAAAACTTGGTTGAAATGATTGCCATCATCGAAGACGGCACTATCTCTTCTAAGATTGCCAAAAAAGTCTTTGTTCATCTGGCTAAAAATGGCGGTGGCGCGCGTGACTACGTGGAAAAAGCAGGAATGGTCCAAATCTCAGATCCAGACGTTCTGATTCCAATCATCCACCAAGTCTTTGCGGATAACGAAGCTGCTGTTGCCGACTTCAAGTCAGGCAAACGAAACGCAGACAAGGCCTTCACAGGATTCCTTATGAAGGCAACCAAAGGCCAAGCCAACCCACAAGTTGCTCTTAAACTACTTGCACAAGAATTGGCCAAGTTGAAAGACAGTGAGTAATTTACTCTTTAAACACTTTTTTCTACTTTTAAGACGAGAATGAGACAAGGAGAATAAATGAACAAATTTTTACGATTGCTATTTGTTTTAGTCATCATCGCTATGCTAGGCGCTTCTATACTACAAATTTTCTTTCCATCATACATGGGAAGTCACTCCGGGTACGGAATCTCTGCTGGTTGGCAACGAGAAATTGGAATATGGAACCTAGCTGTATTGATTCTTATTCTCGGTGTCAATATTAAGTACGATTGGTTCTATCTACGAATCGTGCTTCTCGCTCTCATCTTCGGTGGGATTGGAATAGGAACAAATCACTTAGTCAATTTTATGGAGTCTCATTCTCCTGTAAATGCTATCGGTGCTTTCGAAAATTACTTGCTAGCGACGGGGTGGATTATAGGGTGGCTCATTGAACATCATTCCATAAAAAAGATAACTGCTAGTAAATAACGACAAGTATATCTTAGATGATTTTTAAAGGTTATAATATAGTTTAATAATCATTCAAATTAAGAGATCTACCTTTTCAATAGTCTCAATCCCATATCCTTCTTGAAGAGCTCAGCTACGACCAAGAAAGTCTTTGTCCACCTGGCTAAAAATGGCGGTGGCGCGCATGAATACGTTGAAAAAGCAGGTATGGTCCAAATTTCATATCCAGCTGTCTTGATTCCAATTATCCACCAAGTCTTTGCCCAGGAATTGGCCAAGTTGAAAGAATAGTAATATGTAAAAGAAACCAGCCCTGAGGTTGGTTTTTTCTACCCCACCATCTTCCAATAACTATTTTGGCTTTATTTCCAGAAGATTTTATGGTAAAATGAAGAGTAATAATATTTATTAAAGAGGTAAAAACATGATTGAAGCAAGCAAATTGAAAGCTGGTATGACATTTGAAACTGCAGACGGAAAATTGATCCGCGTTTTAGAGGCTAGCCACCACAAACCAGGTAAAGGGAACACAATCATGCGTATGAAATTACGTGATGTCCGTACTGGTTCTACTTTTGATACAAGCTACCGTCCAGAAGAAAAATTCGAACAAGCTATTATCGAAACTGTTCCAGCTCAATACTTGTACAAAATGGATGAAACTGCCTACTTCATGAACACTGAAACTTACGACCAATACGAAATCCCAGTCGTAAACGTTGAAAATGAATTGCTTTACATCCTTGAAAACTCTGATGTGAAAATCCAATTCTACGGAACTGAAGTAATCGGTGTAACTGTACCAACTACTGTTGAATTGACAGTTGCTGAAACACAACCATCTATCAAAGGTGCTACTGTTACAGGTTCTGGTAAACCAGCAACTATGGAAACTGGACTTGTTGTCAACGTTCCTGACTTCATTGAAGCTGGACAAAAATTGATCATCAACACTGCAGAAGGAACTTACGTTTCTCGTGCCTAATCTCTAGAAAGAGGTCATTCTATGGGAACTGAAGAACAATTTGGCGAAATCGTTATCGCTCCACGTGTACTTGAAAAAATCATTGCCATCGCAACTGCTAAAGTTGATGGTGTCCATTCATTTTCAAATAAATCCGTATCTGATACCCTATCAAAACTCTCTCTTGGTCGTGGCGTCTACTTAAAAGAAAGCAACGAAGAACTAACTGCTGACATCTATCTCTACCTTGAGTACGGTGTGAAAGTACCAAAAGTTGCTCTTGCTATTCAAAAAGCAGTAAAAGATGCTGTCCGTGATATGGCTGATGTGGAACTTGCTGCTGTCAACATCCATGTTGCAGGAATCGTTCCAGACAAAACACCAAAACCTGAGTTGAAAGATCTATTTAACGAGGACTTCCTCAATGACTAGTCCATTATTAGAATCTAGACGCGAACTTCGTAAATGCGCTTTTCAAGCTCTCATGAGCCTTGAATTCGACACAGATATGGAAACAGCTTGTAGCTTTGCCTACACACATGACCGTGAAGATGAAGATGTGCAAATTCCTGCCTTTCTTCTGAACTTGGTTTCTGGTGTTCAAGCTCAAAAAGACGAGTTGGATAAACAAATCAACCAGCACCTCAAGTCAGGTTGGACAGTTGAACGCTTAACCTTGGTCGAAAAAAACTTACTACGCTTGGGTATCTTTGAAATTACTTCATTTGATACACCTCAGCTAGTAGCAGTCAATGAAGCCATTGAACTTGCCAAGAATTTTTCAGATCAAAAATCAGCCCGCTTTATTAACGGACTGCTCAGTCAATTTGTAACTGAAGAAAATGAATAATCGAAAAAGTGTTTGGTCTTCCAAGCACTTTTGGCTCTTTGTCAACTGTAGTGTGTTGAAGAAAAGCTAAGATCTAGAAAGGACAAATTTTGTCCTTTCTTTTTTTGATATTTCGAGCGATGAAAATCCGTTTTTTAAGTTTTCAAAGTTCCGAAAACCATAGGCATTGCGTTTGATAAGCTTAATGAGATTATTGGTCACTTCTAATTTGGCGTTGGAGTAGAGTAGTTGAAGGGCGTTGACAATCTTTTCTTTATACTTGAGAAAGGTTTTAAAGACAGCCTGAAAAAGAGGATGAATCTGCTTTAGATTGTCC